>DATCAO010000448.1:0-2851 GCA_036512575.1 Puia sp. | reverse complement strand
CCCTGCGCAAACTGTCCCGCCACAATTTCCACTTTGCCTTTTATGGGATAAACGGTATTATCGGAAAGGATGAGTTCTATCGGTGGAAGGTTTTTAATTTTATCTTCCAGTGTTTTACCGGGGTATTCGTCCTTGAACTTTAGGAAAGCTGTTTCACTTACAGAAAAATAAGCGCGGACATCACTGACTTCAGAAATATTAGTCATTGGGTCCAGATTGTTACCACCCACCAGGCTTCCTATTTTTAAATGTACCCTTCCAATAAAACCATCCACCGGGGCCCTGATCAGTGAATAGCCGATATTGATTTTGGCGTTGCCAACCTGGGCTGCTGCCTGGGAAACATAAGCCGTTGCTGCATCGTAAGCCGCTTTAGCAGTTTTCAGCTGAATCGGGGAAATCACATTGTTGGCTACCAGTGGTTCAAGCTTGTTCATATTGATCTCCGCCGTGGCCTGGTTAGCTTTGGCCACCGCCAGCGATGCATTGGCATTGTTCAATGCTTCGAAATAAGGCTGGTCGTTGATTTTAAAAAGAGGCTGCCCTTTTTTGACAAAAGCCCCTTCATCAACAAAAATTTTTTCAATGTAGCCGCTAACCTGCGGCCTGATCTCTATGTCGTTACTTCCCTCCAGGGATGCTGTATATTCCCTGTATGTGGTGAACGGACGGCTGGAAATACTAATAACCGGAAGGGCAGGTGGTGGTGAGGCATAATAACCCGGATCTCCGCCTGCGTTTTTACATGAATCCAGCGCAGTAAGACCGAACATTAATATGATTCCGGCATACAGGTATTTTCTCATAACAGATTTTGATTGAATACTTAACATCTGGTTAACGGGAAAGTTTTGCAAATGTAATGATGTGTAAACACGTATTAGTTAATTAGGTTAATAGTGGTATTAAAATATTATGGACGGCTAACGGGCATGCATGGTGCAGAAATCGCTCATTTCCATGCTGACTTTAAAAACCGAAGCCAGTTCCCATGCATGATCTGCTTAACATCGGATTTTTCATATCCTCTTTGACTAAGAAGGTCTGGCAGTTTTTGCAGATCGGCAATTGTATCCAGATCAAAAGGAGATTGTTCGGTACCAAATGCGCCATCAAGGTCACTGCCTATGGCTATGTGATTTGCATTTCCGGCAATCTGGCAAATATGATCATAATGATCTATCAGCCGGTTCAGACTGGCTCCCATCGCCCTAGGCAGCGATACACCCCTGATCCAACCATCGGTCAGCATCCAGGCATCCATCGCGCCGCCGATCACAGCCCCCCTTTCAATCAAAACCCGGATCTGGTCGTCTGTAAGCTGCCGTTGATTATTTACCAGGGCCCTGCAATTGTGGTGACTTGCCCATATGGGACCCTTGTAGATATCCAGCGCTTCTTTGAAACCCTGGTCAGTGAGGTGGGTAATATCCAGAATCATATGCAGGGAATCCATCTCCTTCAACAATGATTTTCCTGATACGTTGAAACCCGCTTCCGTACCTGAACCACCTGCATAACGACCCTCCCCGTAATGAGCCGGGCCCAGTGCCCTCAGCCCGTATGCATAGGCTTTTTCAAGATAACTGATCTTTACGAGTGAGTCGGCACCTTCCAGGCTCAGAATAAATCCTATCGGCTTTCCATGATCCGGAACCGAATGGTCCTCCCATGTTTTTATTTGTTTTTCCAGGCTTTCAGTATCAGTGATCTGGAGCATCTCCCCTGCATCCACCATGGTCTGATACCAGGCAATCTGAGCCTGGCTCTGCGCCCATGCCTGTTCCGGAGAATTCCATCCCGGAAGTGCACTGCCTTTGCGTACATACCGGGCAATCTGGGTGGCCACGACCAGTCCGGCTTTTGCCTCCCGGAGGGCTGGAATAGAAACCGTATTTCTGGAGCGGTCCGGCTTATCCGTCATCCCTTTTTCCCGAACCCGCAGCTCTGCCACAGGATTTCGCAGATCGCGGTTCCATTCCATGGCATTCATCGCCAGGTCAAGATGGGCATCGATGATATACATACACGCAAATTAGTTGCTTATTTTTTTAATATAGAATCAAAAATTGGCATCGCGCTTTTTAGAAAAGTCCAAATCCAAAACCGTTCAGTTTCCTCCTTCAAGCCCCGCAGCGTATTCTGATATAGACCATCGTGCCGGGAAATTCCGGACATGTTTCAAAAAAAATTTCCGGTTACCCGAAATGATTTAATTTGATGATTCTTCTTCATCTGAAAATGCTGGCCATGTCTTTTTTGATCTTGCTGTCAGGTATTGTATTGCTGATTATTTTAACCGCCTGGGCAAAATTAAATGCCTTCCTGTCCTTTTTACTGATATCCATGGGAATCGGGCTGGCCAATGGGATGACCATCGATTCGGTAAACCATTCAGTGCAGAGGGGCATGGGTGATATGCTGGGTTCCCTTGTCGTCATCCTTGTGGTCGGAGCAATGATTGGAAAACTGATTGCTGACTATGGCGCGGCCCAACGGATCATTTCAGCGATTATGAAATGGTTCGGCAGAAAATACCTGGTATGGGCTCTTGTTGTCACCGCTTTCATTGTGGGCATTCCGTTATTCTATGGAATCGGATTTGTTCTGCTTGTGCCGCTGATTATAACCCTGTCCTACAAATATGATATGCCTGCGGTATATATCGGCCTCCCAATGCTGGCATCGCTTTCCGTGACCTTTGGTTTTCTACCTCCCCACCCTTCGCCCGTTGCCCTGATCCAGCAATACCATGCTGACCTCGGGCTCACACTCCTTTACGGATTCATCATATCCATACCCTGTATCATCATTGCAGGTCCGTTATTTGCGACAACCCTGAAAAAATATA
>DATCAO010000447.1:0-3099 GCA_036512575.1 Puia sp. | reverse complement strand
GCAAAATCCAAAATGCTGTCCAGGGCCGGATTGGTGAGGCTGGCCACTTCGCCTGCAATTTTGGATGAAACGAACTCCTTATGGATAGAAAATTAGTACATGTTCAGCTCAATCTATTTCCTTTAAAGATTTGGAAGGAAAATGGATAGATCCAACTAAAAATGACAGTACCACTTTTTTTTACTTCTTAAGCTACATGACAGTCATAATTAGCGTCGAAAATCGAAAAAATGTTTGCGGCTATAAGTTGGATTCACTAAATAATGAAGAAACAATACTAATAAGCCGTACTCCAGAAGATACGGTTTACATCATAAAATACTTTATTCGACGAATAAATAATGACAAAATAGGCTTACAGTCTTATGAGGATTCCAAAACTGCTAAATGGGAGAATGAATCAGAGATAAATACGGTATATTTTGTTAGAGACAAATAAAATAATAATATTGAGATAATTCGTAAATAATTGGTAAGCAAAAATATTATTTGCTTGGATGCCCATTATTTACAAGAAGGAAAACATTTTCAGAACGGGAAATGAAGATGACCACTTCTTATCTATTTGTCTTTGGAATTTTCGCTGCCTTTGCCTGTGGGTTAGTAAGCGACTGGCTCATAAGACGGATTGGGCTAAGTATTTCCCGTCGCCTGATTGCCATAATCTGTTTTACGATGATAGCTGCGCTGGTTTTTGATTTCAGCGGAATCAAGCAACCATCTTGTTGTAGTGGTTATCCTGATTTCAGCTCATTTTTTTGTAGCGCCAGCAATCGTCACTTGTTTTTCCACCTAGTGGATATTGGAGGCGACAGGTCCGCAACCATTGCCGGAATTATGAATTTTGTTGGGCAAACAGGCGCTTTTGCCATGTCGGTAATATTCGGTAAAATTGTTGACTTTACCCATAGTTTTGATGCACCTCAGTTTGTTATGATAGGGATATTGATTATTGGAAGACTTTGTTGGTTATTTATAGATGCCTCTAAAAAAATTAACTAGGAGTTTAAATTACCCTCGATTCTGCCATAATCAATAATGGCATGTATGTAATACAGCAAACACTTTTGAATATTGAGACCCTTGTAATCTGCGAATGAATACCTTTGGCCCGCAAGACAAACCTTAAATGTTTGAGATTTTCCACCGAATCAAATGCGGGCGCTTGGCGACAAAAAGGTCAAAAAAACTATTGGAATGGCTGAGGTGAAGTTCCTAGATGTGGATATGATAAATATTCGATAGGCAAGAGTGAGTCAAATAATTTATTGATGGAGTAGTTTTTGTAAAACTCTTTTTCAAAAAAATGTATTACTGTTTGGTTTCTTCCTGCCGTTGTTTTAGGAAAAATTGCTGATGCAACACATAGTTTCAGTGTACAACTATTTGTTATTGCCGGTATATTACTTTCGGGCAAACATAAATGTGGCTCGAAGTTGACACCACTAAGAAGATAGATCCACAAAAAGTATTGATAGTGCGAATTTTCAATACCAATAAAATGAAAAAAATATTTCCATATCGTTATCGCGTACTGACCTTATTATTCTTTCTTACTCTCATTACTTATCTTGATAGGGTTTGTATTTCACTGGTGGGCGTTAGAATAAAATCTGAATTCAATTTAAGCAATGCTCAATTTGGATGGGTATTGGGGGCATTCGCATTAGCATACGCATTATTTGAAATTCCTTCAGGAATGTTGGGAGACAGAATCGGTCAACGAAAAGTTTTTATCCGCATCGTATTGTGGTGGTCTTTGTTCACAGCCTTAACAGGCGTTACGACCGGACTACTAACACTGATGATTACACGCTTTTTATTTGGAATGGGTGAATCAGGTACTTATCCAAATGCAGCAGGAACTATATCCCGTTGGTTTCCTGCTGCTGAAACTTCAAGAAGTGCTTCATCATTAATAGTTGGGTCTAATGCTGGAGCTGCTATTGCTCCATTAATTGTTATTCCTATTGCAGTAGCATTTGGATGGCGTGCAACTTTTTTTGTAAATGGATCTATAGGATTGATTTGGGTATTAATTTGCCTTTTTTGGTTTAGGAATAATCCAGGCGAAATGAAGAGTATTACAAATGATGAAAAATATTTAATCGAAAAGAGCAGGCGTTTTACAAATCATAAGCAACAGTTTTCGTGGAAAGCTGCTTTTAAAAATCGTAGCCTCTGGTTTTTGATATTATCTTTTCATTCGTGCCAATGGGCAAATTATTTTTTTATTGCCTGGTTGCCTATTTACTTACAGGAAGGAAGACATTTCTCCGAAAATGGCATGAAAATAATCACATCATCTTTATTTATTGTTGGAGTTATCGGCGCCTTGTCAGCAGGTTTCCTCTGTGATTGGTTGGTTAAAAAAACGGGACTTCGTTTTGGGCGCCGGTTTATTGGCATATTATCGTTAAGTATGATATGTTCTTTGATTTTTATATTAGCAACAGCCGCAAACAATACTATTGTTGTTGTAAGCCTGATTGCTGCAAATTATTTCATACCAGTAAATGTTATAGCATCTTTTTCTACCTGTATTGATATCGGCGGTGACAATGCAGGAACAGTTGCAGGAATTCAAAATTTTTTTGGTCAGATCGGATCATTTTTAATGGCAATCATTTTCGGTAAAATTGTTGATCTAACTCATAGTTTTACCATACCTCTTTTTATTCTTTCGGGTGTCGTATTTTTAGGGTGTTTGTGCTGGTTATTTATTGATGCGGGAAAGCCATTGATTAAACAAAATTTGGTAATGCGCATATAATAATTACAGATGTACTAAATTTATGGGATTACCGGTGGCGGAATAGATATTCTTTTAAACATTCCCAATGAGGCCCCATCGGACTTTAACACTTAGGAATAATAAATGATTTTGCTAGCAACTAAATTGCATGCGGAATTCCTGAAGGCTATTAAAATGCTACATCTCCAGGCTAGGGTCATGCATTTCTTCCTAAAAAGTAAATTTCCCCCGGATCCCTCCACCCAAAAGAGGGTCTGGGGAAAATTTCATCTTGTTTATTCTTTGGCGTGCACCTTGTATTCTAGTTCTTTCGCCTCCTGTTTTAAGTGGTCCGCTTTTTCCAG
>DATCAO010000446.1:0-4299 GCA_036512575.1 Puia sp. | reverse complement strand
CAAAGCCTTCCGGCCTGGATATGCTATAGAGTACGATTATTTTCCGCCTACTCAGTTAAAACATAGTCTGGAGACAAAAATTATAGGGAATTTATTTCTGGCCGGCCAGATCAATGGCACCACAGGGTATGAGGAAGCCGCCTGCCAGGGACTGATGGCAGGAATCAATGCGCATCAAAAAATCAATTTTCTTGATCCCCTTATCCTCGACAGAAGTGAAGCCTATGTCGGTGTACTCATTGACGACTTAATCAGCAAAGGTACGGAAGAGCCTTATCGGATGTTTACATCGCGGGCCGAATTCCGTACTTTACTCAGGCAGGACAATGCAGATATCCGGTTAACCGAAAAAAGCCATCGACTGGGGCTTGCCTCTGACGCTCGCCTGAACGCTGTAAACATCAAGAAAGTTGATGTTCAACAGATTTCAAAAATCCTCCAGGAATTCCCGGTAGATCCCAAAGACGCAGAGACATTCCTCACCGAAAAGAAAATGTCGCCACTTCTGCAAAAGCAAAAAGCCGCTACGCTGCTTTTAAGGCCCAACCTTGCCCTGGAGGAATTAATCCTGGGAATCCCGGCCTTGGGTGATAAACTCCGGGCATTTGGTTCCCATGCCCTGGAGCAGGCCGAGATCCAGCTTAAGTATGATGCGTATATAAAAAAAGAAAAAGAACTGGTAAACCGGATCGCGCAGCTTGAACAACTTTCCATCCCCGAGGGTTTCGATTATGACCGCCTGTCTGCGCTCTCGATGGAAGCCCTGCTCAAGTTCAAAAAAATTAAACCCAGAACACTTGGACAGGCAAGCCGCATCAGCGGAGTCAACCCGACGGATATTCAGATATTGATGGTGTATATGGGCCGATAACTAAAGGCCGTACTGCCGGCTGATCTCCAGCATTCTCTCTATGGGCTTCCTTCCTTTTTCCAATAATTCTGCCGAAATTAATATTTCCGGCATTTCATATTTCATGCAGATATAGAGTTTCTCCAGCGTATTCAGTTTCATATAAGGGCAGTCGTTGCAGGCACAATTTGTTTCAGGTGGTGCAGGGATAAATATTTTTTCCGGCGAAGATTTTTTCATCTGATGCAAAATGCCGGATTCTGTTCCCACAATAAATTCCTTCGCCGGATTCTTTTCAGTATATTTCAACAGGGCGGTTGTGGAACCGATAAAATCGGCAATTCTCAAAATGGGTTCCTCACATTCCGGATGTGCGATAAATTTGGCGAGCGGATGTCTCGCTCTCAACGCGGTAATTTTTTTCAGACTAAAAATCTCATGAACCATACAGGCTCCATTCCAGAGCAGCATATCACGACCCGTTTTTTTATTGAGATAAGCACCCAGGTTTTTATCAGGAGCGAAAATGATTTTTTGCGAAGCCGGCAAACTTTCAATAATTTTCTGTGCGTTCGAGGAAGTACAAATAATATCACTGAGCGCTTTAATTTCAGCAGTGCAATTGATATACGAAATGACGAGATGTTCCGGATTTTTTTCCCTGAATATCCGGAAGGTATCGGCCGGAGCTGAATCTGCCAGTGAACAGCCTGCTTTCAAATCGGGTAATAAAACCTTTTTTCCCGGATTCAGGATTTTAGCCGTTTCTGCCATAAAATGAACACCCGCAAAGACGATAACATCCGCTTCAGTCCTGGCCGCCTCCTGTGCGAGACCCAGGCTGTCTCCAATAAAATCTGCAACATCCTGAATATCGGCTTCCTGGTAATAATGCGCAAGCAGGATCGCGTTCTTCTCTATCTTCAGTTTTTCGATCTCGGCAAAAAGATCCAGCGCCGGATCTACGACCACATCCAGAAACCCTTTCCGGTTAACCTGCATCTTCGCTTCCTCTATGTTGTTAACAACTGCCATAGTATTTAATAATATATTATTTATATAAATAAATCTATTACTATTATAAGGCTGGTTATGTGGATAAACCGGCTGATCAGCGGGCAATATCCGAAATCTTTTTTATTGTGCACCGTTATGCACCATCTCTCCACAGCCTGTAAGGGCCACTGTTATTGAAATATCCGGTATTCCACATCCGATCAGAAAAAACAGGATATGGAAAAATACTTAATAACAGGTTCAAGATTAAAAACCGGACAAACGTGTCTTTGTTCACCGCTTTTGAAAACTGATCCGCTAAAAATGATTCTGTTCTCATTCCTTTCACACAAAAAAGTAAAAGAAAACCGTGTTTTTCCACCTAAATGAGGGGTTATACCCGGCCTGGTGTGCACTCAGGTTCCACCCGGTACCCATTGTTTCACGGATTTTTTACCGTTAAATCAACGAGGGTTAGTCCGGAAACAAAGAGACACCCTTTCAGTGAGTGCCCGCGCGCGTTTGCTTGTTTTCCACAATTTGTTCATAACCATTTTTCATCTATTTTTGCCATCTTTTCCAAAAACCGACTATATATATATGTCTATCATTCAGAAAATAAGGGATAAAGCAGCCTGGCTCGTGTTCGGCCTCATTGCCGTGAGTTTGATCGGATTTCTTCTAATGGACGCTTCTGTCGGAGGCCGGCGCATGGCTGGATCCACTTCGGGCGTCATAGGTTCGGTAAACGGGGAAAAACTCGACTTTTCAGATTACCAGAAACAGGTTGCTGAGCGTGAGGACCAGTATAAAAGTCAGGGTTACCCGGTAAATGATATGCTCACCCAGAATATCAGGGAGGATGTCTGGAAGCAATTTGAGGAAAATGCCGTGTTGACCACAGAATACGAAAAACTCGGTATCGACGTGGGCGACAAGGAACTGAATGACATGCTCGTTGGCCCCAACGCGGTGCAGGAAATAAAAAGGGCGTTTACCGACCCCAATACCGGTCAGTTTGATGCCCAACAGGCCGCCTCCAGGATCAACCAGCTCAGGGCAATCTATAAAGGAAACCGCAAGTCGGATCAGAATTATGTCATGGCGCAGAATTTTTTTGAACAGGCGCTGCCGCAATTCGTAAAAATGAGGGAAAGAGAAAAATATATTTCCCTGATTGCCCAGTCTACCTATGTGCCCAAATGGATGATCGAAAAAACCAATGCCGACAACAGCCAGATCGCATCAATAAATTTTGTAAGAATTCCCTACCAGACGATTACTGACAGTACCATTCACATTTCAGATGCGGAAATTCAAACCTACCTGGAAAACCATAAAAATCAATTCGAACAGGATGAATCACGCACGATCAGTTATATCAGTTTCAGCGCCGCACCCACTTCGGGTGATAGTGCGTCCATATTCCAGCAGGTTCAGTCACTGAAACCGGAATTCACTTCCACTAAGGATGTAGAATCTTTCCTTGCCAAAAACGGTACAGAAAAAAATTATACCGACGCCTTTGTACCTAAGTCCAGGGTTACCGGTGCCAGAAAAGATTCTATTACAGCGTTAGCCGTTGGTGGAGTTACTGGCCCCTACCTGGACGGTACCAATTATGAACTGGCCAGGGTTATGGAAATTAAAACCCTTCCGGATTCTGTGCACGCCCGTCACATACTGGTGGCCCTGACGGATCCCAAAACAAACCAGCCCAAAATGGACGACAGTTCTGCGAAACGCAAAATTGACAGCCTGAAATCCCTGATAGACCACGGAAAACATTTTGACAGTGTCGCTTTCTATTTCTCCGACGACGAGGGAAGTCGGATTAAAGGCGGTGATCTGGGATATTTCGGACAGGGTCAGATGGTGAAGGAGTTTGGGGATTTTGCTTTCAACGGAAAAAAGGGGGAAATAAAAATTGTCAAGACGCAATTTGGATATCACCTGATAGAAATAATCGATCAGAAAAATTTTGAACCGGCATACAAAGTAGCCTATTTCGCACGTCGTATCGAACCCAGCCAGGAGACAGATCAAAATGCTTCCGGACTGGCCAGCCAGTTTGCGGGTGAGAATCGGGACAAGGCTTCATATGATGCGGGTGTGAAAAAAAGCAATCTGAATTCGGCTGCGGGCCCGGAGATAAAACCAACGGATTTTAATATTCAGGGTATCGGCTCCAGCCGGGCACTGGTTCGTTGGGTTTATACGGCAAAACTCGGCGAGGTTTCAGAATCATTTTCGGTAGGAGATAAATATATTGTAGCCATCCTTACTGAAATTAACCACAAAGGAACCATGAGTGTGGCCAGGGTGAAAGCCATGATTGAACCCATCTTGAGAAATCAGAAAAAAGCAGAGCTGATTGGCATCAAAATAGGAACCGCCGCCAATATCGAATCCGTTGCGTCTGCCACCAGCCAACCCGTTAGCAAAGCCGACAG
>DATCAO010000445.1:0-5675 GCA_036512575.1 Puia sp. | reverse complement strand
TCTGTAACAAAGATTCTACGAGTTCCTTCCGGGGTAAAATATGAGCGGGTATGGGTATTTGGGATAGCGACGGATTGTGTTTCAGATAGTCATTCCATTTTTCCCTGATGGTAATTATACCACATCGGATATCAGCCACAGACCGGGTCAGGGAAAATGGGAATAAATCATCCATAACGGGACCGCTGACCAGCGTAAGGTCGTTCATTGCCTAAAACTACCCCTAAAAAGCGTTCAAAAAAAAATCCCTCCCGATAAGGGGAGGGATAAACAAAGATGTATATCGTATCAGGATTTTTTCTCGTAGCGTTTCTTGAATTTGTCAATACGGCCTGCAGTATCAACCAACACGTTTTTACCGGTGAAAAACGGATGAGAAGTATTTGAAATTTCAAGTTTGATTAACGGATATTCATTTCCATCCTCCCATTTAATGGTTTCACGGGAGTTGGCCGCTGAGCGGGTTAAAAAACTCGTGCCATTGCTCATGTCCCGGAACACAACCAGGCGATAACTTTCAGGATGCAGATTCTGTTTCATAATCATTATTTTAGCCGTGCACATGTTAGTTGATCCCGGCACGAAAGGGAGCGCAAAATTAGGGGTTTGTCACTTAATTTCCAAGGCGGGGTGAACAAAACAACTAATTGTCAATTGTTAATGGTCAATTGTCAATTATAAGCTTAACGGCCGACCCAAGGACATTGACAATTAACAATTGACAATTGACAATTCATCAGGATCGCATATTGTCAAACTGCAGCGGTATGCCCAGCCCGGCGGTTCTGCATACCTGCATAACTGCCTGCAGGTCATCCAGTTTTTTACCTGTTACGCGAACCAGGTCATCCATAATGGCGGCCTGCACCTTCATACCCGAATCCTTGATCAATTTGACGACTTTCTTAGCATCTTCCATTTTTAATCCATTGCGGACGGGTACTTCTTTTTTGGTGACTTTTCCGCTGGGATAGGGCTCTTTCGTCATATCATAAGCCAGAGGATCTATGCCCTGTTTGATCGAGCGGCTGATGAGCACATCCGTGATTTGTTTGATCTTCATATCACTGGCTGCCTCGAGGTTGATTTTCATATCTTTTTTATTCAGCTCGATGGAAACGGGCGAATCCTTGAAATCAAACCGGTTCTGAATCTCTTTCTTTGTAACATTCACGGCATTGTCCAGAATCTGTGCATCGATCTTACTTACAATATCGAAAGAAGGCATATAACTTTTTCTTTAAAAATACAAAAGTAAAAATAAAAAAGCCCGCTCAGGGTTTTAACACCGAAATGGCGGTTATTTTGAGCATCTTTAGTCACTTTACCCAAACGATACGTAAAAGTCAGACTCGGCTGACGGCAGTCTCTGTAATTGTGAAAACTGACCTGCGTTTGCTGGAAATCGATGGTTCCTTTTACCTGCTGCCCAAAAAACATGTCCCGCAGGCCGAGTTGACCAGTTGTCAGGTATTGGTGACGGTACGGGGACTATTAGGTCCTTTGGCTGAGGCCCGTTTTTTAAGGTAATAGTAGAGAAATCCACCTCCGAAGATCAGCAGGGTGGAAATGATTTCTGCCTGTGTGGGATGAAAACCGAATATGGAATACCGGGTGTTCACCCTGATTTTCTCAATAAAAAATCGCTCAATACCATTGATCAGGAGATAAAAGGCGAAAAGGGTTCCCGGGACGCGGAATTTTTTGCGAACCGACCATAACAGGAAAAATAACCCCAGGCAAATGATGGTTTCGTAAAAAGGGGTAGGAAAAACGGGTACCGGCAGGTAAGTGCAATAGGGTTCGTTGCAGCCTGGAATCCTGATCCCGGCTCCGATTACATTATGCGGATACGCATATCCAAACAACCAATTCGGGAGAAATGAAGGTGCTTTTACCGAGTGGTGCGGTACATTCAGGGAATGAAACTCGTTCATAAAATAGTCCGCATGCTGACTCACCCGGGTCTGAAAATTTTGTACTGTGTCGGGAATGGATTTCAGATTCGCACTAACGGTATATGCGCTGTTCGGAATACCCCAGTCACCATCTCCGGAAACCTGGCATCCGATCCTCCCGGTTCCATAAGCCAGCATCAGAGCGGGTGCTGCGGCATCATTCAAATACCAGAAACCTATTTTATGTTTACGTGCATAATACCAGATAGACAGGGCCGCAATGATCAGTCCGCCATAAAAGGTAAGGCCGCTGAAGGAAATCAGGGATTCTACAGGGTTTTTGACAAAGTCATCCCAGGTTTCCAGGCTGTTAAAAATTTTCGCTCCAAGGAAACCAAAGATGGCTCCCAATATGATAATATCCCCTACCCTGTCATGAGGCCAGATGCGGATTTTCCGCTCCTCCGGCTGGGGTAGTTTCTGTTTGTATTTTTCCCGCCATTTTAGTCCTGCAAAGAGCAGACCCAGGCCTAATCCGGCCCATCCGTTTCCGGATGATGAAAAGATAAAGTCAGCAGGATTCCTGGACAAGGATGCATCCGATGTGAACAGACCGATTATTTTATATCCGATGATAAACCCCAGAATAAAATTCGTAAGCAATTCTGCCGGACTGGCAATTTTCCCTACAACTATGGTTTCTTCTTCTGCTTCAAGTAAACCCTGCCTTTCTTTTCTTTTCAGTTCAGACGTAAGAACCATGGCTGCACCGATGAAAGAAAGTGCCACGAAAAATCCAAAAGAGTTAATAAAATGCAGGAAATACAGGTACCTGGAATCGACATTAAATAAATCCCTGACGGCGTAATATAAATTCGGATACATAGGAGCTGCAAGATAAGGCTAAAAACCTCACAGAAGCTTCGTATTCTTGCCTGAAAATGTTATCCCATGATTAATGTCGCAGTCATTGGAGCAGGCACTATGGGAAATGGTATCGCCCACCTGTTTGCCCAGCACGGATTCACAGTAAATCTGGTTGACCTGCATGCCGGTCAGTTGGAAAAAGCCATGGTCGTTATCTCAAAAAATCTTGACAGGCAGATACAAAAAAATCTGCTGACTCCGGATGATAAAATACATATCATCAGGCGGATTCAACCGGTACAAAAACTTCCGGATGGTGTGCGTGATGCCGGTCTGATCATTGAAGCTGCAACAGAGAATGAAAACATAAAACTTCAGATTTTCCGTGAATTGGATCAATATGCAAAACCGGATGCCATTCTCGCCAGTAATACCTCATCTATTTCCATCACCCGGATTGCAGCTTCTACCAAACGACCGTCGCGGGTGATTGGCATGCATTTCATGAACCCGGTGCCTGTGATGAAACTGGTGGAAGTGATTAACGGATATGCTACAGAACAAGAGGTGACAGATCAGATCATGAGTTTGTCTGAACAACTTGGCAAAACGCCCTGTCTTGTAGCCGATTTTCCTGGTTTTATATCGAACCGCATACTCATGCCGATGATCAACGAAGCGATCCTCAGTGTGCAGGAAGGCGTTGCTTCTGTAGAAAGCATTGACTCTATAATGAAACTGGGCATGGCCCATCCCATGGGGCCTTTGCAACTGGCAGATTTTATTGGTCTTGATATTTGCCTGTCGATACTCAAAGTGTTGCAGGAAGGATTCGGACAGCCCAAATATGCGCCCGCAGTCCTGCTCGTCAACATGGTTGCAGCCGGGAAACTCGGCATCAAATCGGGTGAAGGTTTTTATAGCTATTCGTCCGGATCCAAGGAACTGGTCGTTGCAGAAAAATTTAAGAGTCAATGATTAATTATTAATTGATCAGTATCGTTAATAATTAATATTTAATCATTATTCATTTTTATAGTATCGGATCGTATCCGATCCAAAAGTTTCTGACCTGATAAATTTTGCATCATTGAATTCGGGTGAAGATAACCCCGCAGGTATGTTCATTTCTTCATTGGTTATGATCCGGATCTCGTCCCAGTTACCTGCTTTTATAAATGATTGTAAAAGGACTCTGCCGCCTTCCACCAGTACACTCAATATGTTCATGTCGTACAAACTGGCAAGTATAGACACGGATACATGTTCTTCCGGTAACATTTTTTTAAAAACCAGATTCGCTGAAAGCGAATCTTTATGTCCGTTAAGCACTATCGTGTTCACAGTTCCATCGAACAATTTCAGGTTTTGGGGAAGCCGGAGGTTTTGATCCAGCACAATGCGCACGGGATTTTTTCCCGGCCACAACCGCGCTGTCAATTCTGGGTTATCCAAAAAGGCTGTGTTGGTCCCGATTAGAATACCTGCTTCTTCCGCGCGCCATTTATGAACCAGGCGATTGGACCAATCATTCGAAATGCGAAAATGCCCGCCTCCGGAATGTGCAATTTTATGATTCGCCGATTCAGCCCACTTCAAAACAACATAGGGTCGTTTCTTTTCATGAAAGGTTATAAAGCGCCGGTTCTTTTCCAGGGATTGATTTTCAAGCAAAGGAAAGATTACCTGCACACCCCCGGCCTGCAATTTTTCAATTCCTTTTCCCGCCACCATCGGAAACGGATCACGGCATCCAATCACAACCCGGGGAATCTGTTCCCTTAAGATCAGGTCTGAACAAGGCGGAGTTTTTCCAAAATGACAACAGGGCTCCAGGGACACATACATTGTGGAAAAAGGGATCAGCGGTCTGTCGTCAGGCTGCACATCATTCAGGCAGTTTACTTCCGCATGAGCCTCGCCGTATTGCTGATGATATCCTTCTCCGATGATTCTGCCCTGGTGAACCAGGATCGCACCAACCAAGGGATTCGGTGCGGTATAACCGGCACCCAAATCAGCCAGTTGCAAACATCTTTGCATGAAGAATTCATGTGAAATGTCTTCTTTGATTTCCGGAAATGGAGATGAGACTTGCGACATAGACTGCAATTTAAAACATTGTAAGTTTGTCCCCATGACTATTGATTCTGCAAGCCGTTTACTGATCGCTTCGCTTAGCGGTATCTATGACGAACGGGAGGCTGCCGCCATCAGTTCCATGGTCATGGAACACCTGACCAGCATGGCGAAAAGTGAACGCCTCCTGCACAAGCAGGATACTTTAAGTACAAGCCAGGAAGATCTTTTCAATCAATATCTTGAAGACCTGCTGAGACAAAGGCCCGTACAATATGTATTACAGGAGGCCTGGTTCGGCGGTATGCCCTTTTATGTTGATGAACATGTGTTGATACCCCGCCCGGAAACAGAAGAATTGACCGAGTGGTTAGTAAAGGACGAAAGCTCAACGCGTGCAGGACTAACGGTGCTGGATATCGGCACCGGAAGTGGTTGTATTCCGGTCTATATAAAAAGAAAACGCCCGGACTTGCAAGTTTTAGCATTGGATATTAGTCAGAAGGCCCTGGACATTGCAGGAAATAACAGCAATCTGCATCATACGGAAGTTGAATTTATTTTATGTGATATCCTCGATAAGACACAATGGGAACAATTGCCCACAGTGGATCTCATAGTGAGCAATCCCCCATATATTCCTGAAAAAATGAGGATGTCGCTTGATAAACATGTCAGGGATTTTGAACCTGCACTTGCTTTATTTGCTCCGGATTCAGATCCCATATTGTTTTATAAAATCATCGGTGAAATCGCCGGGTTAAAATTAAAACCGGGAGGCGCTTTATTTTTGGAAATTCACCACGACCATTCTAAAGAAGTTATGGAATG
>DATCAO010000444.1:0-8197 GCA_036512575.1 Puia sp. | reverse complement strand
AAAATCCGGGGATGCCGATCATGCCGCTTCCTTCCAGGCTGAGCAGGGCAATACGGTGAATGCTGGAAATGCCACGAATGATGCTGCCTGTTGCTGCGGAGACTTTTTCAATGAGCGTGCCGGGATCGGCGGGTGCAAAAGTATTTTTGATCCACACCGGAATGTTTTTATTCATCACGGGTTGCAGTGTAGGCGGATAAATGACTTTGGCACCGAAATGAGACAACTCCATAGCTTCCTGGTAAGAAATATCCGGGATCACCCGCGCGTTGCTGACCAATCGCGGATCGGCAGTCATCATCCCGGAAACGTCGGTCCAGATTTCGATTTTTTTACAGTTCAGTGCACTGCCAAAAATGGCGGCTGTGTAGTCGCTGCCTCCCCTGCCCAGTGTGGTGGTGATCCCCTGGGGATCGGCGGCAATGAATCCGGGTACGATATAACAGGACGCGATAGAAGACTGGAAATACGTGTCCATCTTTTTTTTTGTAGTTGGGAAATCGACCAGGGCATGACCAAACCGGGAGTCGGTAACGACCAGGTCGCGGGAATCTTTCCAGGTATTTGGCGTTTCCTGTGTGCCAAGGCCTGCTGATAAAATTCTCGACGATAGTATCTCACCGAAACTCAGTACACAATCTTTGGTGCGCGTCGAAAGTTCCCGGAGCAGGAAAATCCCTTTGAAAATATCTTCCAGTTCATTGCAGGTTTTTTTAACCATGCTGAGAATACTGCTCTGGGCCGTTACCGGAATCAGTTCCCGAACAGCATCGAGATGTCTTTGTTCAATATGTTTCAGCGAGTCGGCATAGGTTTCATCGCCGGAAGCAGCAGTAGTTGCACAATGCAATAAATTATCCGTGATGCCCCCAAGAGCAGAAACAACCACGACGGTTTTATCCTGACCCACGGCCTGGCGAATAATGGCCATGCACTTGCTGATATTCGCGGCATTGGCTACTGAAGAGCCACCAAACTTAAGAACCTGCATGAATGATATATTTAAGAAAGAATAAATGTAAAAAAGAAGCGGTTTGAAAAACAGCTATTGCCCGGAAATGATATGTGATTGTATAACCCCTAAAGGGTCGTAGTGGTAATGGCAAAACGGGCACCGGTAACGCGGATGATAACAGGAATATAGTTAATATGACAGACCGGATGGTTCATTGATAAAAGAGTAGCAAAGCTAAGGAATTATATTAATGAAAATGAAACAAATCAGGATAATTTATACTATATCCGCCGATTTTTCCGAATTGTTTTGATTTGCTGCTTATATATTGCTCGATTTGTTGAATGAATTTTAAATTCGCTTATGAGTAACCAATCGACGGGATTGCAGGAATTCAAAAACCTGGTAGCCATCAAGTTTCAGTTGTATAACAGCCTGTTTACTTCTTTACCCTTTCACCGGATAGAAAAAACCGGCATATTCCTGTCTTTGCTGCTTACTTATTGTGAAGAAGGGTATCACAAAAAAATGAGCCCGGTTCAGATTATTGAGGAATTTTTCAGCAAACACAATCCTGAAGGAACCGACAGGGAAAAATCAGATATTCTTTTCCGTTTCGTGCAGTATGTTGAAAGGCAGGTGGTCCTTTTCGACGCACTCGAAGATGCGGCATTCACCAGTGTCAACGATATGGGGGGGCCCGGTTCCCTGAAACATTTGTCTTCCGAAGTGATCCAATACGATAAAGAGGATGAATTGAAAGAAAAACTGGAAGATTATGCCGTTCGATTGGTATTGACGGCCCACCCCACCCAGTTTTATCCCGGGCCGGTACTGGGAATCATCAACGATCTTTCACGTGCAGTGATTCAGAACAATGCAGGTGAAATCAACACATTCATGCAGCAACTGGGCAAAACGCCTTTCCTGAATAAACAGAAGCCCACCCCCTATGATGAGGCCGTCAGCCTGATCTGGTATCTGGAAAACGTATTTTATCATGCGGCAGGAAAAATTCTATCTTCTCTGAAATCGCAGTTTCCCAAAGCCGTCAGCGACAGGAATCCTGTAATCCAGATGGGGTTCTGGCCGGGCGGCGACCGCGACGGCAATCCTTTTGTCAAGTCGGATACGACGGTCAGGGTAGCTGAAACATTACGACATGCTTTGTTGCGCTGTTATTACTTCGACGTCCGCCGGCTCAAAAGGCGTCTGACGTTTAAGGAGGTGGATCTGATCATTGCGGATTGGGAAGAGAAATTGTACCGCGAACTTTTCGAGCCGGATCCGGAAGTCCCCTTCCATTTCCCGGAGATGCTTAAGGCGATGCTGAAGATCAGGGAAATACTCATCTATCAGAACAATAGCTTGTTCCTGAACCTGGTTGACAATTTTATCAGTAAGATGCGCATTTTCGGGCTTCATTTTGCCACACTCGATCTGCGTCAGGAAAGTTCCGTTCATGAAAGGGTTTTAAAAAACATCCAGGAACGTGAAGAGATTTTCCCGGAAGACTATGAATCGCTGGGTGAAAAAGAAAAAATAAAATTACTGGCTCATTTGAAACCGGTCGCCAAAGCGCCATTTTCAGATGACCTGACGGAAGACACACTGGCCAGCGTGCGGGCTGTTAAAACCATACAGGAAAAAAACGGGGAGGCCGGGTGCGACAGGTATATCATCAGTCAGTGCAACAGCGCACGAAATGTTATGGAAGTCTACGCCCTCTTCCTTCTGGGCGGATGGAAAAAAGACCAGATTCATGTGGACATCATTCCGCTGTTTGAGACTGTGGATGACCTGCAACACGCAGCCGGCATCATGTCTACCCTCTATTCCCAACCCGAGTACCGCGCGCACCTGAAAAGAAGAAATGAGACCCAAATCATTATGGTGGGTTTTTCAGACGGAACCAAAGATGGCGGATACCTGATGGCCAATTGGGGAATTTATAAAGCAAAGGAGGAACTTACGCGGATATCAGAGGAATATGGCATACGTGTTGTTTTCTTCGACGGGCGCGGTGGTCCCCCGGCCCGGGGCGGAGGTAAAACACACCGTTTTTACTCTTCACTTGGAAAAAATATCGCAAACAAAGAGATACAACTTACTGTGCAGGGACAAACCGTCAGCTCGAATTTCGGTACCGTCGACTCTGCGCAGTTCAATATCGAGCAACTGATGCATGCCGGAATTGCGAACGACCTGTTTTCAGTGCGGAAAGTTACCCTAAGCGAAGACGAAGAACAGCTCCTGTCGGAAATGGCGGAAATCAGTTATGGGGCATATGCGGAATTAAGGGATCACAATAATTTTACAGAATACCTGAGTGAAGTGAGCCCGCTCCAATTCTACGGAGAAACCAATATCGGGAGCCGTCCCAGCAAAAGGAAGAATTCGGGGAAACTGGAGCTGAAAGACCTGCGTGCGATTCCATTCGTGGGGGCTTTCAGCCAGATTAAACAAAATGTGACCGGTTACTATGGGGTAGGCTCTGCCTTGCAGGAAATGGAGAAAAAAGGAAAATGGAAACAAGTAAAAAACCTGTACAACAATTCCCCTTATTTCAAGACCCTGTTGGATAACAGCGAAATGGCCATGAAAAAATGCTTTTTCCCCCTTACCGAAACCTTTTCCAAACATCCCAGGTTTGGCAAGATCTGGATGCTCATATACAATGAGTTTGAACTGACAAAGAAATTCATATTCAAACTGTCTGGAAAACAGGAACTTATGTCGGATTATCCCATTGAGCAGTTATCCATCCAGATGAGGGAGCGGATTGTGCTTCCGCTGAGCACGATTCAGCAGTTTGCCATCGTGAAATACTGGGAAGCTGAAAAATCGGGGTCTGCCATGAAGAAAATTTACGAAAAACTGATTATCCGTTGTTCTTTCGGAATTATTAATGCCGCCAGGAACTCAGCCTGATCATTTTACCTACTTTCGTGGTATAGATATTGCTCAAAACCTTCCTATCAGATGGGTTCGGGATTTATTTTTTCAATCGCTGTACTATGTTCAGACGCGTTTTAAGCAATTTGTATTTTCTCACTTTTCTGAACGGTTTTTTGCTGGCTTCTCTTTTTTACTTCAATATGGAAGCCCACTATGAAAAGGAACTCTTTCAGGCTATCCGCACAGACATAAATACCAGGATTCCAGCAGGTGAACCGGAAGATTCCCTGATTGTACAGGTGATGCACGTTTGCCATAACCTGCTGGTAAGCCGCGAATCTGTTTTTGAAGGAAAATCATTTGATGGCTTTAGTTCCAGCCTGCTCGAACCTGCTTCCATGGACCTGATGACTGCCCGCGGTGCCTGTGGAAGTTATTCGATGGTTCTTGCCCGGATTCTCCAGGGTTATAATTATCCGGTGCGGATTGCCCAAATGAAAGCAAATGGCATTTTCGCTGATCATAATATTGTGGAGGTAAAAACCCGGCATGGCTGGGTTGTTCTGGATCCTTTGTTCAATATTTATTTCATAAACCCGGACCACAGGCTGGCAAGTTTTAAGGATGTGCAATCCAACTGGAGTTATTATCTGCCCCAGTTACCTGGGGACTACGATCAGCATTACCGTTACGAAGACGTGCGGTATTCAAACTGGACAAAAATTCCCATTGTGATGCCGGCGATCAAGAAAATCCTGGATGAAACCATCGGGAAACAGGAGGCGGATAATATTTCACTGAGAACCTATTTTCTCAGAAAATATGATATCTGCTTTAACATCGTTTTGGTACTGTTCCTGTTTGTCTTTTCATTTACACTGGTCAACCTCATTAAGGCAAAAGTATTTCCACAGAAAAATATTCCGGTCACTTTTTCAAACGTATACAAATACCTGCGTCATCGCCCATTGAATAAGGGCATCACCCGCCAGGGCCACGCCTGATTCACACCATTAAAGTTCCGGAACTCGCCTGAAAAAAATGCGGGTGCCTTCAAAAAATGATACCGGAAAGACGAGCTTTCCCACATATCCACATTTACAGGGTATTCGCGCGATCATTACCCTCCACATCCTTGCACATTATTTATATTTGAATTCTTAAACGGGAAGCATGCTTAAAGTTGGCGTATTTGGAACCGGACATCTTGGAAAATTCCACCTCAACAACTGGAAACTGATCCGGGATGCTGAAGTTGTAGGATTTTACGACCCCAACGACGAGACTGCGGCCGAAGTATCGGCAAAATATCAAATACCCAGATATACTGATCCGGGCGCTTTGCTGGATCATTGCGATGCTGCGGATATCATTGCGCCTACCCCGGCTCATTTTTCTCTTTGCGAACTGGCCATCCGAAAGGGCAAACACGTTTTTGTTGAGAAACCGCTGGCTAATGATATGGAGGAAGCGAGGACCCTGATCAAGCTGGTTAAAGAGTCCAATGTAAAAATGCAGGTGGGTCATGTAGAGCGGTTCAATCCGGCATTCCTCGCATTAGAAGGCCTTGCACTCCAACCCATGTTTATTGAAGTGCACCGCCTGGCGGAATTCAATCCGAGGGGAACAGAAGTGAGTGTGATCCTGGACCTGATGATCCACGATATTGACATCATTCTCCATATCGTGAAAAGTGAAGTGAAAAACATTTATTCCAGTGGTGTTGCGGTTATGACTGATACTCCGGATATTGCCAATGTTCGTATGGAATTTAACAATGGCTGTGTGGCGAATCTGACTTCCAGCCGGATTTCGATGAAGAAGATGCGAAAAATGCGCATTTTCCAGAAGGATGCTTATATCGGAGTGGACTTCCTGAACAAGAAATCAGAAATCATCAGTCTGGATAATAACGAAGGCAACGGGGATGGTTTTTCGTTCGATATCGAAACCAAAAACGGAAAAAAATCCATTCTTGTTCGCAGTCCGGAAGTTCCTGACATCAATGCCATTCAGCTGGAGCTGGAGAAGTTCACGGAGAGTATACTTCAGAATAAACCTACATTGGTATCGGAGCTGGACGGATACAGAGCCATGGATATTGCCCATCAGATCCTGCAGAAAATAAAATACAACTCCATCAACAGTTGATTCATGATCAAAGCGGGAAGAAAAATCCATATCACCTGGTACGTTCTGAGTGATTATTTATCAGCCATTTTATCCTGGATGATCCTCTATTTTACCCGTCGGCTTCTGTTAAACGAAGCCATTTTTGTGTATGGAGCCGTGTTTCTCAATAACCGTTTCTGGCTTGGCCTCATTTTGATACCCGCAGGCTGGATTTTCTTTTATGCCCTTACCGGTTCATATCATTCTCTCTATAAGAAATCCCGCTTAAGTGAATTTACCCTTACTGCCCTGATCAGCCTGATCGGTTGCACTGTTTTATTTTTTGCCATCGTGATCAATGATCCCCAAACGGACTACAGGTATTATTACAAGGCTTATTTTACTTTCCTGTTCGCGCATTTCCTGGTTACCTGGACGGGGCGTTGGATAATCCTGACGATTACCAAAATGCAGCTTCGCAAAGGGTATATCGTTTTCGACAGCCTGTTACTGGGTTCAGGTCCTGTCGGCCTGAGAATTTATGAGGAAACGGTAAATGGTCTTCGGGTGAATGGTTACCACTATATCGGTTATGTACAACCGAACGATTTTGCAGGTAATCTGCCGATGCCCATCCCCAGGCTGGGGCAGGCAGAAGAACTTGAAAAACTGGTAGAAGAGAAAAATATCAGTCTCGTGGTGATTGCGATGGAAAGAAACTACCAGGCTGAGGCCGAAAAAATGGTCCAGCGGCTGAGTGAGCATGATGTTGAAATAAAAATTATCCCGGATATATTGGATATTCTATCCGGGTCGGTAAAAACAAGCAACCTGTTCGGAGCCCTGTTGAGCGATATCCATACGGGGCTGATGCCTGAATGGCAGATGCACATCAAAAGACTGGTGGATCTGGTCTTTTCTGTTTTTGCATTGATTATCCTTTCGCCCCTGATGATCTATGCAGCCATTCGCGTGAAAATGAGTTCACCGGGCCCCATCTTTTATTCGCAGGAAAGAACGGGTTACAAAGGGAAGAAATTCATGATCCATAAATTCCGGTCCATGGTAAAGGACGCGGAAAAAAATGGTCCCTTCCTGTCGTCCGGATTTGATGAACGGATCACGCGCTGGGGGAAAACCATGCGGAAATGGCGTATCGATGAACTCCCGCAGTTACTGAATGTTATCCGTGGCGAAATGAGCCTGGTCGGCCCGAGACCTGAAAGGCCTTATTATATCGACCGTATCCTGCAGATCACGCCTTATTTTAAATACCTCCTCAAAGTGAAGCCCGGTGTCACTTCCTGGGGCATGGTACAATTCGGATACGCCGAAAACGTTGATGAAATGGTAGAACGCATGAAATACGATCTCATTTATATTGAAAATATTTCCCTGGCCCTGGATTTTAAAATCATGATGCATACCCTACTGACGATTATTAAAGGCAAGGGGCGTTAAAGTTCAAACCATTGCTTATTTGAAAAAAATTATCATCCTTCCTGTTTTATTTCTAGTCCTGGCGGCCCGGGGTCAGTCTGAATGGCAACAGTCACTTCGTTACAATATCCATGTACAATTCAATCCTGCTGACAAATCGCTCGACGCGCTGATGAAACTCAGTTATACAAATCATTCGCCCGACACGCTTTCCTTTATCTGGTTTCATGTATGGCCGAATGCTTATCGCAACGACAGGACCCTATACAGTGATCAGCTTTTGGAAAACGGCGATACCCGTTTTTATTTTTCTTCTAAAGACCAAAAGGGATACCTGAACAGGCTGGACTTTCGGGTGAATGGGAATCCGGCCATCATCCGGAATCATCCGGAACATATCGACATCATAAAACTAATTCTGCCCAAACCTCTTTTGCCGGGCGACAGCATTCAAATTGTTACTTCATTTCACCTGCGCCTTCCTTTTAATTTCAACGGAAATGGATATAGTGCTCATCATATGGAAATGAGAAACTGGTATCCCGAACCCGCCGTATACGATGCCCATGGCTGGCATCCCATTCCCTTCCTTGTTCAGGGTGGCGCCTATCATGAAGCAGCAGATTATACCGTGGAGATTGATGCGCCACCGGCTTACCGGATCGCTGCCGGCGCTGCCGCCGACACCCTCAGCCGCTCGCCCGCACATAATCTTTACCGGTTTTCCCTGACCCATGCCAATGCATTTGCCTGGATTGCAGACACGCATTACCTGGTCCGGGAAGACAGCCT
>DATCAO010000443.1:0-3763 GCA_036512575.1 Puia sp. | reverse complement strand
GAACTGGAACCGACCGATACGCTCCGTACCATTGCCGGTAATATGTTCAGGACCGGCGAGGAGCCTGAAAATTATGATTTTTCTCCTGCCAGCGAAGAAACGATCAGGAAATTAAATACCAATTACCGGTCAGTGTATCCTTTAGCCAAAGAATCTCCCGCCATAGCTGTTGATTTTTATGGGGCCGCTTTTTTTAAACATGAATTACTGGAAGATCTGCTGGTGATAAAAACACAAATTGTTTCTCTGAACCTGGATAAAATGCCGGTAACCGACAACGATATGAAAACCATCGGTCAGCTGACCAACCTGCGCAAACTGAACCTTTCCTTCAGCAAAGTAACAGGCAGCGGTTTGGCCGATCTGGATCATCTGAATCATTTAATTGATTTCACGCTGACGAATACGGTTTTGAATAAGGAAGACCTGCTGAAACTGGCATCCCTGAAATCGATCCGGCATGTATACGTTTGGAATTGCGGTATTTCTCTGGCAGATGTAGATATCATAAGAAAAAAATACCCGACACTGGATATCGAGACGGGCATGAGAACAGATACCCTGTTTATTAAACTGAATCCGCCGATTGTGCAGAACGATAATCCGGTTATCGAACCACCGGTTCATCTGAAATTAAAACATTATGTTCCCCTCACTACCATCCGGTACACCCTGGATGGCAGCGAGCCCGACAGTCTTCTTTCGCCTGTGTATAATGACCAGACATTCATCAGCAAACAGGGACTGATGAAGGCAAAGGCTTTCAAAAAAGGCTGGCATGCCAGCGACCCGGTGCAGTTTCGGTTTTATACAGCAACCTATAAGCCGGATACGATCATCCTGACCAAACCGGCGGATTCCTCCTATAAGGGAAAGGGAGGCAACACTTTAAAAGATCTTGTAAAGGGGAATCAGGACTTTGGCGATGGTAAATGGATTGCTTTCAGAAAAAATAATTTGGAATGCACGCTCGTATTTTTTTTCCCGATAGAACCGCAATGCATCACCATCAGCTCATTGGTGAATACCGGCGCGCTGATATTCCCGCCAAAAGATATTCGCATTATGGGAGGAAATGATCGGGCCCATTTACAATTGTTGTATCATAACAGCCCGGCAATGGACACGCTGATGCAGTCCAATTATCTGATTCCTTACGAATGCAAACTCAAACCGGCATCGGTACGGTATATTCAGGTGATTGTTGAGCCCATAGGAAAATTGCCAAAGAAATTCATTCCTGTACCTGCAGTGAAAGATCCAAAGAAGCCCGCTCCGCCGAAAAACGACAAAGGCTGGTTTTTCATTGATGAGATCTTTGTGAATTAAGAAAATCGTTGACCGTTAACCATTGACCGTTGACCGTAGACCGTTGACCGCTTTGCCCGCTTTGCCCGCTGAAGCTCTTGCGTAGGCGGGCCAACCGTAGCTGGCCGTTCATTCAAAAATTATTCTGAAAGTCCGCCTTTGCCACTATAGAGCTGAATCGGTGTATCCAGCCTGACTTTTAAAACGGTTACATAAGGATCCTGTATGCCTTCGGGCACATGGATATATACCAGCCCGGGTATGGGGCTCCAGGAAATTTTGCCGACGATTTTATAAGATAATTTGGTGTTGCTTCCCAATACGGTAATTGCTTCGATTTTATTCTTCAATCCTTTCAAACTGATATCACCACTGATATTTCCCTGCAAAAACAAATACAAGGAAAGAGAATCCTTCGATAAAGTACTTGCTCCATAAAAATGACCTTTTGGAATTCCGGCTATCGTATTAAAAATGGCCTCTCCGTTTTTTTTATTCCATTTTCCCAATTCTTTCAAAACGTTGATCTGTTCCGGAGGAATGGTTCCATCTTCTTTTGGGCCCATGTCTAATAATAAATTACCGCCATTCGAAACCACGTCCACAAAAATGGTGATCACTTCATAAGGCGTTTTCCAATGGTCATCGTTATGATAACCCCAGTTGTCGTTGGTCGTCATGCAGAGTTCCCACCAATTGTATTGGGGTTTGGATACGGGGAAATTCTGTTCCGGCGTTTCATAATCGCCATAACCCTGCAAGCGGCCATTGATGATGGCATCCGGATTGCCGGATAAAATCATGGTTCTTATTTTCTGCGATTCCCATTCTTCTGCGCTATGTTCCCAGTCACCATCGAACCACCAGAGATCCGGTTTAAACTTCGTATTGATTTCCTGGATCTGTCCCTGGAAAAAAGAACGGAAACGGTTCCAGCGGTTGTAATCGTCTTTGATCTGGTAGCGCGAACTATCATTTAAAAATCCCGGGTAGTCGGGATGGGACCAGTCCAACAGCGAGAAATAAGCACCGCATTTGATATTTCTTTTTCTCAGCTCATCAAAAAAAGGCTGGATCATATCGCGCTTGGCGGCGCTGGCTTTAACGATACTCAGGTTGTCCTGTTGCGTATTATACATGGCCACGCCGTCATGGTGTTTGGTGGTGATGACCGCATAACGCGCACCGCTTTCCTGGATCAGATCCGCCCAGGATGCCGGATCATATTTCGATAGAGTAAAACCCCTCAGCTGCTGCATGTACTCGGCATATCCTATTTTACGATTGTGAAAACTCCAGGATTCATCCACACCTTGTACGCTGTAAATACCGGCATGGATAAAGATGCCCAGTTTGGCATCTGCGAACCATTGCATTTTTGAACGGATGGCGGAGGCTTCTGTTTTTGTCTGTGCCAGACCCGGCAATAGAAGCAGTGAAAAAAATACCGCAAGGCTTATTTTTCTAATCATGGGGTTGCTTGGTTTTCTAAACATGGGATCTTATATGGCTTGCAAAGGAGATTTTCCATGGATCAGTTGAAACAGGCGGTCCACGTCTTCCTTCCTGCACAATTGTGTGCCGGAATTCATGGTTGCTGCTGTACCGCAGGCCACGCCATACTGGACTGCATCTATCAGCGGCTTACCGGCTTCCAGGCTCATCACGATTCCAGCGACCATACTGTCTCCGGCACCCACCGTGGATTTTCTTTGCACGGGTGGCGGAACAATCTGCAGCGCGAGATCTTTTGTAACCAGCATCGCTCCGGTTTGTCCCATGGATACGACAATCACTTCGCATGTACCGGCGCTGATGATTTCAATAGCCAGATCATCTATGGATTCAATTTGTAAAACTTCTTTTCCCGCCAGGGAACTCAGTTCACCGAGGTTAGGTTTAATCAGGTACACACCTTCATGTACGGCCTGCTTCAATGCTTCCCCCGAAGTATCCACAATCAGCCGGGCTTTTTTCTTATTGGCGATCCATGCGATCCGGGCGTATATATCTGTGGGCACACCTGGCGGCAGACTTCCACTGGCAACGATATATTCTACGCCGGTTTGTTTTTCAATATTATTCAGACAATCCTGCCACTCGGTTTCCCGGATATGCGGACCCGGCATGCCGAACCGGTATTGCTGATTGGAAGCCGTTTCCAAAACGATCAGGTTTTCCCTTGTATAGGCATGCGTTTCCGTAACGAGCGCTTCCACATGTTCTTCCCGAAGCAGCTGGTTGAAAAAATGTCCGGTGTGACCTCCAGCCAGGTAGATTGCGAGCGCATTTCCACCGAGTTTTTTGATCGCCCGCGCCACGTTCACGCCACCGCCGCCCGGTTCGAATACGGGTACCGAACACCGGAGTTTTTTTTCCGGTATCAATACCGGCGCCGAAGTCAGTTTGTCTATGGCCGGGTTCAGTGTTATGGTAATAATGGCTGGCATGGGAA
>DATCAO010000442.1:0-4026 GCA_036512575.1 Puia sp. | reverse complement strand
CATTTCTCCTTATCTGTTTTTTTGGCAGGCATCTTCGGAGGTGGAAGCACTGGAACCTGCAGCCTTGGGAAACCCGGTTATTAAGCGGTTTACTTTTTTACTCATGAGGAAGGACATCCTTTCGGGTGCTTTTTTTGCCGTACTCATCATGTATTTTATTATTTTGACCACAGGTACGATACTGCACGACCACGGCATCAGGAATATCAACAACATCCGGGACGCAGCGGCTGCTTTAAGACCTCTGGCAGGCAACCTCTCCTGGCTCCTGTTCTCAGTCGGAGTGATCGGAACCGGATTTCTGATCATCCCGGTATTGAGTGTTACCATTTCTTACATTCTTATGGAAGCATTTGACTTTAAAGCCGGGCTCAGTAAAAAACCGGGAGAGGCCATGTTATTTTATTTTGTGATCGGGATCTCCATGTGTTTTGGCGTTGCCATGCACTGGCTGCATATCAGTTCGGTCAGGGCCCTTTTATTGACCACCATTCTATACGGAATTACAGCGCCTCTTTTAATTGGTATCATCCTGCACGTCGCCAATAATAACAAGGTTATGGGCCGATACCGGAATAACCGGAAATCCAATATACTAGGCATCCTGATTCTGTTGCTCATGCTGACCAATCTTTTAGCGCTTGGGTATTTTATGTTCATTCGATAAACGAAAAAATCCAGTCGGGAAGCACGGGTCATAATGCGCATTTGTCTTAAAATGAGTTAAAGCGTGCATTTTTATTAACTAAATTTCTTAGTATTAAAAATACTATATATTTTAGTACCCAGAAATCATTAACAATTGACCATTAACCATTAACACTTATTGTATGACAACAGAACAAATTGCCGGCAGATTAAAAGAACTCTGCGAACAGGGACAATTCGAACATGCCATTAAAGAATTGTTTTCCCCGGATGCGGTAAGCATTGAACCCAATGAATCGCCTGACTTCGCCCGTGAAACAAAGGGGATAAATACTATTCTCGCCAAGGGGCAGAAATGGAACGGGATGGTAGAAGAGCAACACGGATTTGAGATCTCCACACCGCTGGTCGCAGATGATTCCTTTGCACTGACGATGCATATCGATGTGACGATGAAGGGCCACAAACGTATGAACCACAAAGAACTTTGTGTGTACAAGATCAGCGGGGGTAAAATTGTTGCTGAGGAGTTTTTCATGTAACCGGGTTTAGCCAATTACCCATTTTTATTTTATGAAAGAAAAATCTGGATAAAGACCTTAATTTTGTATTCAGGTTTTTACTCCCCAACCTGGAGCATCTGACCCCTGAAACTACAATGACCGCAGAAGCTGCGGTCGCGACAGGACTCTGAAGCTAATGGTGAGTGTATTTTTGTTTCAAATAAATATTTAAAATGAAAAAGAAACCAGGAAAATCAGAAGAAACCTCTCCGGAGGATAAGAAATTTCCGCTTCCCGTGTATTCTGCGGAAGAGGATATCTATACCAGGGACAAAGAAATTCACCTCAAGGATGATGAAGGAAAAAAATCACACCAGGTGGGTGCGGATTTGGATGTGCCCGGTTCAGAACTGGATGACCTCGATGAGGAAATCGGCGAAGAGGACGAAGAGAATAATTATTATAGCCTGGGCGGGGATGACCATGCCGACCTGGATGAGGTGAATGAAGATCTCGCTGATCCAGATGCCTGAATGCATTGATTCATCCGGATCAGGGATTTTTCCAATACACAAACGTTCTACTGGCAATATTTGGTTTGGGCCTCATAAATCATTCCCGCTTTATCGCCCAAATACAATGCTTCTGCCAGGTCAGCACATATTTTTTTCTTTTCTTCTGCGGGTATTTCTACCGTATCCTTAGCCGCCACGACAGTTACCTCACTGTTTTTCAAAAGCTCAGGGCTGTTTGAAAATTGATGTTTCCGGATTCTCGCAAAAGCCCGGTTGGCAAATGCAGCCATCATATAGGGTTCATATTTTAGTGCAAGCTCAAAATCAGAAATCGAGGCATCAAATTTCTCGTCATTGAGTTCCAGGGTTGCCTTTGAAAAATAGGCTTCCGCAAAAGCGCTGTCCAGTGTGATCACTTGGTTGCAGTATGTGATGGCTGATTTTATATCCCCCGCCTGGCTGCTCTCTTTACTTTTCTTCATCAGGGACTCGATTTTTGCTAGGTGCGGATCCCTTGTCACCTCACCGTTATGAATAAACACCAATTCTTTAATCCGTCCCGTAGAATAGAATGTATATACAGAGGCGGTCACTTCACCGTTTGCATAATAACCGCGAAGTGATGGCTGTCCATTGGGATAATAATCCTCCCAGATTCCCTCTTCCTTGCCATGCACATAGATGCCTTTCTGCCTGAGCCTGCCATCAGAATAAAATTCCTCACTCAAACCATTTTCTTTACCGTCCTGAAATATCTTTTCAACCATGATCTGCTCGTTTTGATAATAGATCCTCCTCCTGCCATTGGCCCTGCCATTGACTAATGTTCCGTCTCCCTGTTTTTTTCCATTGATATAATAATCAATAAATGGTCCGTCATACACTACACCGCGGAAAGTCCATTTGCCGTTATTATTGACCATTTGGTTTGAAGAAGGAATCGACCTGACGGAATCAGGCCGGCTCCGGTAGGCCCTGGTAAAAATATACGTCACACCATCAAATCGTTCAAGCCCCAGGCGTTTTAAAGAGTCTTTGTTTTTAATCACGGTTATGTCTGACACGTCACTGGGAATGAGGACGTCCCCGGGCTGCGGATCATTGATAACAGGTATCGAGTCGATCACCATGATAATATTTTTACCAGGCGACTGGGAATAGATTTCTGAATTGAAACAAAGGAATGATAACAGCAATATGGGCTTGAGCATGCGGCGGGAGGGATATTTAATAAAAATACACAATCCACTGCAGTTTGCGCATAAGCATTTACCCTTAGATGATGAATTGGATAATTTATTTACATTCATGGGTACTATTAAAAAAATATTTTCATGGAATCTGATTTGCAAAACAAGGAAGAAGACCTGCTTACTGATATTGTTCAGCAGTTGACTTCGGTTAAACGAAAAAAATTACTGCCCTGGTGGATCAAAGTATTTATGTGGATATTCCTGGTTTTTGGCATTTTTGCCCCTGTTGGAATCATCTTCGCATTACTGGGATATGGTTTCCAATTAGGCTTATATGGACTTGATACGAACCAGCCCTTGTCTATAATAGGAATTTCTGTCATCTTACTTTTTTTGATTAAAGGCGTTACATCTTACGGACTGTTGAAAGAAACAGATTGGGCAATCGCAATCGGCATCATTGATGCGATAATTGGAATGGCAATCTGTGTGGCCATGATGTTAATACCTTTCCTGGTTCCTGGTTCGAACCTTAAATTTTCATTCAGGCTTGAACTATTGTTTCTGATTCCTTACCTGGTCAGACTGTTGAAGATAAAATCCGCTTGGGAAAATACGATGCAGGAGTAAGCTTAACCAGGTTAATGAAAAATATAGTCAAGTGAAAAATTGAAAGATTGCTGGTGGACTGAAACTTCTTTTAAAGGATCAGTCTCCAGGATCGATGAGAATCCATACATATAACGGTCAGAGATACCCAGCCCATAGGGGAGCGCATATCTCAGTCCGGTGATACCAAAAAAACAAGTCATTCTATAGGTTGGATAGCCAATCCTGTCCACAGCAGCAAAATTCATATAAGTATTTATCTACAAACCCGTATCCCATAAATCCATTTTTACCATACTCTCCAAAACTTCTGTAAGGATCTGGCATGGCAGAATTAGCAGCAGGTTATGAGAAGTCCAAAGAAGTCCAACTTTTTCATAAACAGTCTTAAAGGTTCATTGAAATTAGGAAATAAAACTGGGAGGGGTTGCCGGCTGGAATGCTTCAGCATAAAGGGAAGAGCACATCCTGAGTTTCAAAGGTCACTTTACCAAAACCTTATTTTCCACCTGCCAGCCCCTGATATAATCCGCTGTTTCAATCATCGTGCTGATCATG
>DATCAO010000441.1:0-3310 GCA_036512575.1 Puia sp. | reverse complement strand
GCGTCAGCGATTACCTGCTTGGTTGTAACAGAAGTAATCGTAGGGGTAAGCAGAACCGTGATACCGTTTTGTCCGGCGGCAGTCATGGAATCCATGACCAGTTTATCAAATGCTTCAAAGCTGGTTATTTCCTGTGGAAGGCCACCAACCATTTGTACCGGATAGCGGAGGCGGGCCGTATCATAAAGGTCGAGAATGGAAGCCTGCACCTGTGCAGAAGTTCCGCCCTGTGTAACCGGAGATAATTCGTTGCCCTCCAGTTTGATCGGCCGGCCGTCGCGCACTTTGGCCACGATGGAAACCGCATCGCCGCCCAATGTAAACGTGGTGGCATAATAATCCGCGACGCCCGGAACAATATTTTCAGGTCTGTTAATATAAGGTACAATATGTCTCACGGGCATTTCGCAGCTTGCGGCCAGTGTGGCAGCGGCCGTACTGAAGCCCAGGTATTTAAGAAAATCACGGCGCGGGGTTTTGGCATCCAGTATACCGCGGCCTTCCAGTGAAGCTTCCATCGGAAGGTCTTCCCTGAATTCATTTTCCGCATCCTTTATATATGATTCGGTCAGATTGAGTTCACCAAAACTTTTCCAGTGCTTTTTTTCGCTCATTGAAATTCAAATTTGAGAATTCTAATACTTTAAACACTTAATTGAAACTTTGAATAATATCCACCTGCCTTTGTTTCACTTCGGACGCTTGCGCCAGACCTTCAGCGTCGGCGCACGGGCCAAGTACTCCCACATTCCCATACTCCCATATTCCCATATTCCCATATTCCCATACTTGTTAATAGTGGCACTTCTGACATTCCGTGCCACCGATATTTTCAACCGTTACACTGTCCATCGAACCTGTGACCAGGTTATGGTGGAATCTTTCGTAAATGCTATAAAATTTATTTCCATTTCCGGCTGAATCCGGGAAATTAACCTTGGTTGTACGGTGACAATTGATACACCAGCCCATGCTGAGCTCGGCAAACTGTTTCACTTCGTTCATCTGGGTAATACTGCCGTGGCAGGTCTGGCATTGCACTTTACCTGCGCGTATATGTTGTGAGTGGTTGAAATAAACATGGTCAGGCAGGTTGTGGATCTTTACCCATTCGATCTGTTTACCAGGTTCAGTGTATTTATTTGCCTTCGGATCGTATCCGGTGTAGCTGTACAGTTTCTGAATCTCTGCCGTACCATCCACTTCCTTTCCATCGGCCCTGAAAAGCGCCTCGCCTTTATATTCATTAATGGCTGCGTGACAGTTCATACACACATTGAGTGAAGGCACGCCGGCCATTTTCGAATCCCAGGCGCCGCCGTGACAATAGAGGCAGCTGATCTGGTTGTTTCCGGGATGTACTTTATGTGAGAAGAAAATAGGTTGTTCAGGCTGGTAGTTTTGCTGACGACCCAGTCCGATAGCGCCTTGCACGAGATAATATCCTCCCAATACAAAAAGTATCAGGCCAAGCACGGTGAGGTAGGCCTTATTCCGGTAGAACGGAATCGGTTCGTGAGCGGGAATGCCCGACTTATCGTCGGAAAGTTTTTTCAGGTTGGCATTCACTTGTAGTAAGACCAGCATGATCACCGCCAGGATCATGGTCAGGATGCCATAGAGCAGGCTGTTGTCTGATTCTTTGGTTGCAGAATCCGGACCCTCCGGACCTTTTTGGGTTCCGGGTTCGGGATAGGTTTCAACATATTTCAGGATGGCGTCGATTTCCGCGTCAGTCAACGTCGGAAACTGATTCATCGGCGTTTTGCTGTACTGAACGTAGAGGTTATTGAAGTAAGCATTCCCGGAAGCGAGAACAGCTGCATTATTCCGGATCCAGGCATGAAGCAATTTTTGATCGGGGACCCGTGAGGTTACCCCTTTTAACGCCGGACCTGTCACCACTTTGATCGGATTGTGGCAACTGGCGCAATCACTTTGGAAAAGGGCCTTCCCGTCCTGGGCCATCAAAGGATTTCCGTAAAAAACAACAGATGCAGTGAGGAGAAAAATGAAGGATATTCGGAAAACACTTGGTCTGTAATGATGCATATATACAATTCGTGTATAAATGTGAAAAATCATCTCGGGTCGGCTGCAAAAATAAGTCAGTAAATTAACAATATACCAACATGCGGAATTTTTTTTTTGCCTTATCTGGCCTGCATTTCAGCAGATTATGCATTTTCTGGAAAATGAATTGTCAGGGTTGTGTCACCGTTTTTTCGCCCGTTCATTAACAGTAAAAACCCCGATTTGAAACCATTTTTTTCCCACATCTTTACAGCCTTTTTCAGCTCTGGTCATATTATTTGGGATCAGGTCAAATGATCGGGCACCATTTTTCAGACCAGATCAGCTAGATGATCATATTGATTGGATCAGGTCGTGTGATCAGATCATATTGTTCAGATCCAGCGGGGTCACATTATATTTTTGTATGAATGAGCAAATGCAACCGGTCCGGCTGGCTATTTTCGCATCAGGTCAGGGTTCGAACGCCCGCGAGATCATCAGGTATTTCCGGAACGGTGATCATCAGGTCAGGGGAAGGCACGTAGAAATTGCCCTGATTGTTTGCAATAAACCAGGAGCGGGTGTACTGACCATTGCAGAGGATGCGGGCATTCCGGTTTGCCTGATCGAAAAAGAAAATTTTTTCCGGGGTTCTCATTATCTGGAAGAATTCAACAGGCTCAGCATATCGTTTATCGTACTGGCCGGATTCTTATGGAAAATCCCTTCCGAACTGATTCATGATTTCCCGGAACGGATCCTGAATATTCATCCCGCACTCCTTCCTCGATATGGAGGAAAAGGAATGTATGGAAAAGCAGTTCATGAAGCAGTTATCGCCGCGGGGGACAGGGAAAGCGGAATTACGATTCATTATGTAGATGAACGTTATGATCACGGCAGGGTTTTTTTCCAGGTAGGTTTAACCCTGTCGCCCGACGAAACACCTGATAGCCTGGCTGATAAAATTCATGTTCTGGAACACAGGCATTTTCCCGAGCAAATCGCCCGGTGGCTGCAATGCAAATTATCGTTAAACCCTTAATTGTTTGTCGCCTTCGTGCTATTTTGCCCTTTTTAGGCTTAACGCTTAACGCTTAACGCTTAACGCTTAACGCCGAACGCTTTTTCCATTGACGATTGATATTAATCTTAAATCGTGTATCGTAATCTTTATTCGTATATCGTTAAGTTTCTGGCTTTAAGCTTTAAGCGTTAAGCATTAAGCGTTAAGCGTTAAGCGTTAAGCCTAAAAAGGGCAAAATAGCACGAAGGCGACAAACAATTAAGGGTT
>DATCAO010000440.1:0-4841 GCA_036512575.1 Puia sp. | reverse complement strand
CAGCCGGACGGCTACCTGTTTGCCCAGATTCTGTTTTCATTTAACCTGAGTTCCTATCGCTGCCCTACAGCCAAATGACACGTAAAAGCACCAGCCACTTCAATTTTTATTGAAGCCGGTTAGCTCAAAAGCTGACTGATTCCCTAATATTAACAATTAATAATTAATCATTAACAATTACCTTCGTCCCCTTCAAAAACTGGCATGGAGTCTTTGAAAATTAGTATCAATCCGGCAAGACTGCCCAAGCATATTGCCATCATCATGGATGGGAACGGTCGATGGGCTAAAGTGCAGGGACAGGATAGGTTATTTGGGCACTATCATGGTGTGGAAAGCGTGCGTGTGGTCGTAGAAACCTGTGCCGAACTGGAGGTTGGATACCTGACGCTTTACGCTTTTTCCACTGAAAACTGGGAAAGACCTGAACAGGAAGTTAACGGACTGATGGAATTACTAGTAGACACCATCCGAAAGGAAGTGCCTACATTGAATAAGAATAACATCCGGTTACATGTGATCGGCAATACCGCACTGCTTCCGGAGAACACCATGGCGGCAATGAATGAAGCCATCCTGGAAACTGCCGGGAATACCGGTTTGAATCTGATTATGGCCCTGAGTTACAGCAGCCGCTGGGAGATGGGTGAAGCAGCGCGGTTACTCGGAATGGATGTAAAATCAGGAAAACTGGTTCCCGAATCGATTGACCAGGAATGTTTTCAGAAATATCTCTGTACCCGGAATTTCCCTGACCCCGAACTCATGATCAGGACCAGCGGAGAACACCGGATCAGCAATTTTTTATTATACCAACTTGCTTATGCTGAACTATACTTTACTCCTGTACTCTGGCCCGATTTCCGGAAACAACATCTCTACGAAGCCATCCTGGATTTTCAGGCGCGGGAAAGGCGTTTTGGCAAAACAAGCGAGCAGCTGGGCTGAGGATCCCAAATCCTTCAGAAATGCTTGAGAATAAATGGGCTGTATCACTGATCCAGCTTGTATTTTAACAAACACTTTTAATTAATCCCCTTAATTTGCCGCTCTAAAAAACCCGCCCGGATGCTACGAAGTTTATTGACTGGTGTTTTTTTATTTACTTTCTGCTTTTTGAAGATGACGGTTGCTGAGGCGCAGGTTACTGACACTACCCATCCCATTTCCGTAGACCCCGAATTACTGGCACTTGAAAACGCAAAAACTCCCAAAGAATATATAATATCAGGTCTCAAAGTTACTGGCACGAAATACCTGGACGAGTCTCTGCTGATTTCTGTTTCCGGTCTCAGCATCGGCGATAAATTGATGATACCCGGAGGCGATAATTTCAGCAGGGCTATTCAAAAATTATGGGGCCAGAACCTGTTCTCCAATATAGCCATCTATTTCACAAAGATTACGGGCAATGAACTGTATGTGGAAATCAACGTGACGGAAAGACCCAGGCTCACTAACTTTATTTTTAAAGGAGCCAGCAAATCTGAATCCGACGAATTGAAAATTAAAACCGGACTCATCAAGGGCCGCGTCATAACAGAAAATATGAAGCAGACCGCCGATGAAAACATCATAAAATATTACGCGGACAAAGGATTCCAGGGTGTGGAAGTAACCATCTCCGAAGAACGCGATCCCAAGACGCCCAATTCTGAAATCCTGACATTTAATATCGAAAAGGGAACCAAAGTACGCATCAACCAGATCACGATTTATGGGGCTGAGGCCATCTCAGCGGCCCGCCTGAAGAATCAAATGAGTGAGACCCACGAAGTAACCAAATTAACGCTTTACCCGGCTAAGGACTCATCCTCCTATGGGGTGGTCAATCCCATGACGTTTAAAGAATACATAGACCAGCAGGGATTTCTGTCCTACACGAAAACCAAAGAGGTACTCGATCCATACTTCCGGTTTAAACTATTCAGTTCCGCAAAATTCAACGAGAAAAAATATAAAGAAGACCAGGAAAAAATTATCGAATACTATAATTCCCAGGGTTACCGCGATATGGTGATCATTTCAGATACCCTGTTCTACAACAGCAAAAAACAGTTGAACATTGCGATCAAAGTGGATGAGGGACAGAAATATTTTTTTGGAAATATCGTGTGGAAAGGGAATACCAAATATCCTGATTCCCTGTTATCGCTGGTCCTGGGTATTCACAAAGGGGATGTCTACAACCTGGACATACTTAATAAAAAACTTGGGAAACAGGTTACCCAGGAAGGTGGCGGTGTTAGTGATCTTTACCTCGACGATGGATACCTGTTCTTCCGGATTGATCCGGTTGAAACCTCCGTGTACAACGATACCATCGACTTCGAAATCCGTATGGTGGAAGGGCCTCAGGCGACAATTAAAAATGTAACGATCGCCGGCAATGAAAAAACTAAAGAATACGTCATACGCCGGGAACTGCGTACGATTCCGGGAGAAAAATTCAGTCGTACCGATATCATCCGTTCTACCCGTGAAATTGTAAACCTGGGTTATTTCAACCAGGAAAAAGTGGAGCCGCATATTGTACCCAATCAGGAAGACGGAACGGTAGACATCAACTGGTCGGTTGAAGAAAAATCTTCTGACCAGCTGGAACTCTCAGCGGGCTGGGGCGGGGGCATCGGGGTTACCGGAACGGTTGGTATCACATTCAACAATTTTTCCATTGACAATATCTGGAAAAAATCAGCATGGGATCCCCTGCCAACCGGAGACGGTCAGAAACTCAGTCTACGCGTACAGGCAAATGGAAAGGCTTACCAATCGTATAATCTGTCATTTACTGAACCCTGGCTGGGAGGTAAGAAAAGAAACTCGCTTACGGTAAGCCTTTACCGGAGCGCTTTCCGGACCGGTGGTTATAATTACCAGACAGCGAAATACGCATACAGTGATACGAATTCCCTCAAGAATTTCGGTGTTGTAATCGCACTGGGCAAACAGCTGAAATGGCCGGATGATTATTTCACGCTGACTTATTCCCTGAATTACACTTTGTACGACCTGACCAATTATTCCCTGTTTTCACCTGATTTCCGGAATGGATACTCCAATAACCTCAGCTTCAAAGTGGGGCTAGGACGATATTCCGTGGATCAGCCCATTTACCCCCACCAGGGTTCTAACCTGCAGATGAGTGTTCAGCTGACGCCGCCTTGGTCTTTGTTGAAATCGAACTACAATACCTCCCAGGATGAATTTGAATTGCCGGAGTACACGAAATTCCTGATGACCAGTGAATGGTATATTCCTATAGGCAGGGCGATGGGAGCAGATAAAAGTCGTCAGTTCGTATTGAAGGCGGCAGTAAAATATGGGTTTATGGGCAGGTACAATACCGAACTGAATTTCTCTCCTTTTGAGAGATTTCAGTTGGGAGATGCGGGCCTGACCAATAACTTTGGTCTTCTGGGTTACGATATCATTTCACAAAGAGGATATCCCGTATATCAGAATTCCGATCCGCGCATAAATCCGGAAGTGCAGAGCGCTACCAAATTCTTTACCATGTTTAACAAGTATACACTGGAAATGCGCTATCCTTTTGTAACCAATCCGAGCAGTACGATTTATGGGGAAATGTTTTTTGAAGCAGCGAACGGCTGGTACGATTACCAGTCTTACAATCCATTCCGCCTTCGTCGGGATGTGGGCGTCGGGCTTCGGTTCTTCCTGCCCATGTTTGGATTGCTGGGTTTTGACTATGGTATCGGGTTAGATCGTATCAAAGATGGATCGCTGAATAATGCAACCCGTTTTACTTTTATGCTGGGTGTGGAACCGCAATAACCTGATATTAACAATCAACATATGAAACAATTAACCCTGATATTTTCCCTGGTATTCGCCCTTTGCACCGGCGCTCTTGCGCAGCGATATGCCGTTGTGGATACAAAATATATCCTCGAAAAAATGCCCGACTACAAGGCGGCACAGAAGCAACTGGATCAGATCAGCGCCCAGTGGCAGAAAGAAATTGATGATAAACAAGTCGTTCTCGATAAAATGTATAAGGATTACGAAGGCGAACAGGCCATGCTGAGCGACGACCTGAAGAAGAAAAGAGAAGATGAATTGTTCAATCACGAGAAGGAGGTCAGGGATCTGCAACGTAAACGCTTTGGTTTTGAAGGGGATCTGTTCAAAAAACGCCAGGAACTGATCAAACCTGTACAGGACAAGGTTTACAATGCCATTCAAAAAATAGCTGTAAGTCGGATGTACGACTTTATTTTAGACAAAAGTGAAGGAATTACTGTTATCTTTGCCGACCCTAAGCTGGATAAGAGTGAAGATGTCCTTAGAGAACTCGGGGTTAAGTAGAAATAATATTCAATCAACTATTAACAAAAACAAAGAAAACAGAAAGCAATTATGAAAAAAATTGTTGCCATTGTATTAGTAGCGACCACCCTAACTCTAGCCGGGAACAAGTTGCAGGCACAGACAAAATTCGGTTATATCAGCCTCAGCGAAATGATTACTTCGATGCCTGAATATAAAAAAGCGGATTCCTCCATGCAGGAGTACCAGACTGCCCTGAATCAGAATTTTGAAGACATGAAACGCGAATTCAATGAAAAAGACAGCCTGCTGTCTTCAAAAGATACCGCGAAATACACAAGAGCCCAGATTGAAATTAAAAGAAAACAATTGGGTGAACTGTATCTGAAATTACAGGGTTATCAACAACAGGCCGGACAACTTTACCAGCAAAAACAGCAGGACCTGATGGCGCCCATTCAGAGAAAAGCATCTGAAATCGTTCAGACTGTGGCAAAGGAAAATGGATATACTTATGTATTCCTGAAAGATGCCCTGCTGGTTTCGCC
>DATCAO010000439.1:0-3793 GCA_036512575.1 Puia sp. | reverse complement strand
AACCGTCAACCGTCAAACTAAAGGGCTTCCTTATTCAGCTTCACCAGATATGCCGATATCAAAACACCCAGACCGCGGATAAAATCAGGGGCTGCAAGATCAAAACGTCCCAGTTTAACAAGAACAACAACACCCGCAACGAGCATCCACCATCCGATAAATTTAGAAAGGACGAGCCCCTCCGGTTTGTTTTTCAGGTTGAAAGAGATGGCCACGATGCCCAGCGAGCCGATGATAAAAAGACAGATCCCGAAATAGGTGGAAAATACGTTCAGGTCGGCGCCGAACTCCATATGCATCATATGGAGCAGGCTGTTCAAACCGAAAAGAATCCAGGCACCTAAGCCAAATTGCATGAACGTAGTTAATCCATGGAAAAATAAAAGGAATTTTTTTGCGGTTTGCATATTATATATTTTGATTGTTTTGTGATCTGAATGCCGAAATCGCCGCATATACTTTTTTTCGCGCACGACTGATGCCGCCGAGTGGCTGGTGTTCCGGAAGGGAGTGCCAGGGAGAATACCTGGCGCGTTCACCCAATGTTTTTCGTTCAGCTGTATCGAACATTTGTTTTGGGATAATGATCTCTGCGACCTTATGCCATTTCGATTTCCATTCCACACAGGCATTTTCAATTGGCATGGAAACTGCATTTTCCTGGAACTGAATTAGGAAATCAAAATGGAACGCTTGCGTTTGCAACTCTTGCTGCATCACATCCCGCAAGAAATCAGGATGACTCTTATCCGGATGGATCACCGTTGGTTTCGTTGTGGGCTTCACACTATATTTAATGGCCTGGTCCGGAGTTCCCAGCCTTGACGGTGCTACACTCCAGTATTGTTTGTTAAAAAGATTGTCTGCATGTTCCATCGATCGTAAAGTGCGGATGAGTGTGGGCCAGTTGAATGGATTGATGCCAAATTTCAATAAACCCGCGAATCCGCCGCAAACAGCTCTTATATTTTTTTTAAACCCGGGAACATCCGGCGACATCAGGGTCGGGTAACTGACCAGTAAAATATCCTGCGACTGTGGCATCTGTTCATCGGATACAATCATCTTCCCCGGTACGTTCAGCAGTTTGATAGCCATGCCCCGCAGGTCCCTTTTACGATCATCCGTCACCCGGGTATTCCCATTTGAAAACCGAATCCATGCTTTATAGGATTTGCCCGTTTGCAAAAATCCATATCTCCAGTTTATTGGCAGATCAGTATCTACAATAAATTCAGCTTCTAAAAAAGCATGCATTTTTGCATGAAAGGTTCTTAATGATTTACCCGGAGGATATGTTTTCTTCAGATAAAGGAGGATGGTATCAATCATATCCATGATGTCCTCTTCCTCGCCGGGCAGAGGGTATTCCTTGCCCAAAACAGGAGAGCCCGTCATGTTGTAACATTTGCCAGATATCTGAGTGCTTGTAAACCTGGAATAAAAAAATAAGCGCCGCCTTTTACTTTCACAAACTCGGGAATGCCGGTAATCCTTGTCCGCAGGCCATTATGGTGTATACAGAAAGTGCCCGTCTGACTACTATCCTGCGGATTCTGATGGTTGGCGACTAATGGATCGCGTTCTTCGTACAGTCCCTTAAATTTCGGGTTGTTGATCCATCCATTCTGTACAAATTCAAACTGCCTGCCAATATCTGCATTGATGCTGATAAAATAGAGCCCGCGTTCTACATTCGTTTCTGCAGCTTTTAAACAACCCAGGGGATTGAGTTTTTCCGTCAGCGGCGGGCCGTAAGAACGACCACGTCGAAGGAGCCGATGTCTTTTTGCAATAGCAATAGAAGTTGCCCGGTCTGTATCTAAAGAATCTTTGGGATTGGAACGCCGGATATGTGCAGCAAATGGGCATTTCAGACCTTCCGGATCGGATTGACGATAGTCAAAATGATTTTCGTTGCTTTCTGGTTTCCCTCCATCATCGTCAGGTGACAATACCAGCGGTGCACCATTCGGCCAGCGTCCCACAATTTTTGAAGCCAGTTTGATCATCTCCTTTTCATCATTGTTCCCGTTTACATTTTGTGTAGTCCTGGCCATGAATTTCCAGAATAAGGTAACGTCCTGCGCGAGTTGCCTGAATACAAGATAAGTTCCGTTACGGCCGAGGTCGTGTGCCGATCCCTGCGGCATCGGAGTCAGCAGATTGGAGGCGTCTGTCCGCGCAGGCACCGTGGGTCTGGGTGTATATTGTCCGTATTCATTTTTATATCCCAGGATAAATTCTCCTGGCTCAATTATATTTTCTTTGTCGTCCGCGCGCTTCAGTCCCTTGATGGTGGGTTGGGAAATCCCGTCATGAAAACCGAAATGCTCTTTCTGTTTATACAAAACCGTAGTGTCCAGAACCTGAACTTCATGTAGACCGTAACGACTTATTGTTTCAAGAATAGTGTTTTTATTTCTGGAAAGAACATCGGCATCCTTAGCATACAGCATCAGCAGGATATGAATGTCCGCGGTATTGGGTCCGCCCCAGGTCCATCGTTCAGGGGCGCTTTCTGCAAAGTCACCCAAAAAAAACTGTTTGTGCTTGCCCGTCATTCCATCTTCAAATTCCAGGGAAAAACTTTCCAGCGCATCCCTATTGAGGCCCAGTGCCTTCAATCCGTCAAATGTAAAAGCAATATGGGCGGCCGACTCGCCCGGATCGCGATCCCCCGGCGTAATATCTTTTGCCATCAGCGACAACCATTGTTTTGCAGCAGCAGGGTCCTGTATACCCAGTAATAAAAAATGTGCTGCCGGCAGATTGGAATATCCGCGGATGATGATTCCCTGAATATCGTTTAGTTCCAGCTGATCGTTCATAATGATAACATTAAATCAAATAATTGAAATCCATTTTTGTGCTTCTGTTTCAGTCATCTCTCCATATAAACCACAACGTATTTTGCTGTTTTGAAAAATATTCATCACCGACACTTCTTTATTGGCCGAATACCAGACATTGGTGATCACCTGACGGTAACGGGCCCAGGCCATAAAATTTTCCGCATCTTTTGCACCACCGAATACCATCAGCCAGGTTTTTGGATATCCCTGAGCGAGACAGAATAAAAGGGTCAATTGCTTAGCGGCGATATTGATGAAATCGCGCAGGTAATTTTCAGAGTTGCCATCGTAGTTACTCAGGAAAAGCATTTGCCTTCCTTCCTCAACCAAAAGCCACCTGGCAAAATGAACGGTAGGTATGCCGGATAACTTGCCCTTGGTGAAAATATAGGGTGCCAGGAAGTTCGTAGACTGTAATAAGAATTTCATGGTGATCAACCGGAACCTGCCTGGTTTGATATTGCCCAGCGCAGAAAACTGGGCCTGCACCAGTTGTGTTTCCCTGGCAACCAGTGCACGGATCTGATCCTTCGTAACCGGATTGGGCGCCTGCAACTCGGTAATTTCAAATACCAGCATGATGAGCATCCAAATGATCACGAAGGGTAGTATGATGGGGGAAAAAATGATCAGCAGCGCGATGATGCCGATGAGTTTGACATAACGGGAAATAGTAAAAGTTCTGGAAGACCCCGGCTCCGGCGAATCAGCCCATTTCAAATCTGGACGGGAACGGACGAAGTTGATAATCCTTTGCCGCGTTGCCTGGGCAGGTTCGTTTTGCAATAACGCGCGCTGACCGTCAGCAAATTCGTTGATGGCTTTGCGCAGCAGGTTTTCGTTATGGATCTGCTGAACACTTCGGTAACCGACACCCACGTAAAATGTTTCAGACGGAATGTTTTGTGATAATAAAAAACGCTCCAGCATATCGGCGT
>DATCAO010000438.1:0-2536 GCA_036512575.1 Puia sp. | reverse complement strand
GAAAACAGATCCAGGCAATGGCAAAAAAGAATGGAGCGATTTTTCTTGTTAGTCTGGAGGGTAGGATAAAATATCTGAGGAGTTATAATATAAATTACGTGCCCAATAAAATAAGGAGCTAAAGAAGGGCCTGTAAACCCTTGACAATGATGAAGAAAAAAAATATTCAACAAATGAATTTTGTCCAGATCCAAATTATGAGAAAGCAGGATTTCGCGATTTTCGCGAAATATCGCAAGTAAAACAAGTCTCCGGTTATACTTGAACCGGAATAAAATGAGGCTAGTTAGAGCAGCAGTTGAAATATGTCCGCCGGTGACTTGCAAATAAGGGATAAGTCATTTTAATCCGCAAATGCAGGATTCAATTTGATTTTTCCGTTACGCCTGATACGGTAGACGATCACCGAAATGACTAAGCTCAAAGCAAAAAAACCGACGATCAGAAAACCCAAAACTCCAAATTTCGAATTCAATGAAACGACGATATTCCAAAACCTGCCACGCATATTAAATTGACTGGCGATGAGACCCAATATCTCAATCAAGCCGACCAGTAAAGCCACAATAACTGAAGCAAAGGTTACTGTGAGATTATAATACAGTTTTCGTACTGGTTTGGCAAAAGCCCAGCCGTAAGCGCTCAGCATAAGAATGCTCACTATGGAATCGACCAGCGCCATGCCCGTCGCAAAAAGTAACGGGAACAGAAGTATGGTCCAAATGGGAAGGTTTTTGTTTGCGGCGGTCGCGGAGATGCCCAGCAATCCAACCTCTGTTGCCGTATCAAACCCCAAGCCGAAAAGAAGACCAACAAAATACATCTGCCAGCTTTTCTCAACAAGCCGAAATACATATTTGAAAACCCGTCCAAAAAACCCTCGTTTGCTGAGCATCAAATCGACTTCTTCCTCCACATAACGACCTCCGCTATTCACGTGCCGGAGTGTTCGATAGACCGACCTGAGGATAATGAAGTTGCCGATGGCAATGGCGAGCAGGAAGGATGCAGACAGAACTGTTCCAAATACAACGCCGATAGCTTTATATTGAGTAAAGCGACTATTAAGCATGGCTGTGCCCAGAGCGATTGCCGCTGATAAACCGAATACCACAGTTGAATGCCCCAGGGAAAAAAATAACCCAATTGTAACGGGTCGTTTACCCTCCTGTATCAGCTTGCGTGTCACATTGTCAATAGCTGCGATGTGATCAGCATCCATGGCATGACGAAGACCAAAAACGTAGGCCAGAAAAGCCGTGCTCAGCAAAACTGGATGATGTTGAAAAACAATCCAACCCAGAATCCAGGCCGCAACGTTTGCACCTACGATCAGTGTAAACATGAAAATCATTTTCGTGTATGTTGCACCAGAAGGATCTGACAACCGAGGACGGGTTTTCGGCAGTTTCATTTTAAGTGTTTGTGAATTGTATCTGTTCATGGGTAGTTAACTGATCAGTCATTCAAGATGCCGGGTTATACAGGAAGGTTGAGTTCCCTTAACATATTGGAAGCCGCGCGGATCAGGATACCTGCATAAGTGGGGAAAGAGATGGGGACCCTAACGAGCTCGTCTAAACGCATTCCTGCTGTTATGACGATAGCAGCGATTTGGCTGATCTCGACCGCCCGTTCGCCTACGATATGACAGCCAATAATCTGCAGGGTTTTACGGTCGCAGATGAGCTTGCAAAATCCCTGTGTGCGTCCATCGATAATTGAACGGGTAACAGAATCGAAACGAACCGTTGTACAGATGACATCGTACGACTGACGGGCCTGGGTTTCTGTTAACCCCACTTGCGCATATTCCGGGTTAGTGAAATTACCAACAGGGCTTACAGGATTCACATATCGGTTTTTCGGATCCTGTACCGCATTCGTTGCAGCCAGGTATCCCTGCTGCAGTGCCTGTGGTACAAGCATCAGGTGTCCGGTAATGTCACCGGCGGCAAAAATGTGGGACGCGGTGGTTTGGAGGAATTCATTGACCCTGATAAAACCACGCTCGTTGAGTTCAACACCTGCAGCTGCCAGATTCAATGCAACAGCATTGGCCACCCAGCCGACGGCCATGACGATCATTGCTGCTTCAGCAAAATCATGGGTTCCATCCTTCAGGAAATACATCCTCACCCCTTTCGCCGTCTTTTCAAAAGACTCAAGCGTGCCAAAATTTGTTCGCAGGTCAATACCGGATTCCTGAAAGACTTTTGCAACTTCTTCAGAAACATCTTCATCCGCTGTGGGAATAATACGCGGTCCAGCCTGAAAAATCTGAATATGTGATCCAAAGTCGTTAAAAATCGATGCCACCTGTAAACCGGTATCTCCGCCTCCGACAACGATGATGGAGGAAGGGACTGACTTCAGGCCCCATGCATCACTATGGGTGCAGGTCAGTTCAAACCCAGGCAGGGACAGTTTCCGACTCATGCCACCCGTGCACAGGATTATGCGATCCGCCAGCAAATGAAGACCAGTCTCTGTTTCGATGGTGTGTGAATCGATAAACCTTGCGTTGCCGGTATGT
>DATCAO010000437.1:0-5862 GCA_036512575.1 Puia sp. | reverse complement strand
AGACAGGTATCCATGAGATAATCCCACCGCCTTTTTATCAAAATTTTTAAAAGGATACCATGCTGACTCGGTAATACTAACCGTCGCCTTCCCATCCGAACTGACGCTTTGTGGCAGTGCGTTTTTCCAGTCATCCAGATTACCGTCAACAATTATTGACAAGTTAGAAATCAGATTAACATGCATATCTTCATAATGCACGGCCTGCCCATCCCTAAGGGAGATGAAATGAACCTGGAGAGGGTATCTGTTATCCGGTACAGATTTACCCGCTGTGACCTGCACAATTACATTTTTAGTTTCAAATGGTTTAAAAACAATTGTCTCAGGATAGCTTATTGCCAGATTACCCAGTGTAGCATGCAGTTTGCCCCGAACGGGCCTGTTAATGATATTGGTTATTTCCAATGTCATTTTTGGTTTTTCTTCTATTCGTGAGGTGAAATCACGGGCAATGATTTCAACAGGTTCATACCCCTGTACGTCAGATATTCGGACCGTTTCAATGAGCTTGTTAAACGATCCCCTTGTGCCATTTGTTTTTAAATAGTAGGCATAATTGCCAAGTGGTATTTTAATCTTTCGATTTTCCACAGGATTGATATTCCCATAAAAATCATATAATGAAAATCCCGGTTGCGGGTCTATCGTCATGCTGGCGCCGTTGAGTGATACATCCCGATTCAGTAATGCTAAAAGGCTGTCCCTTTCCAATGACTGAATTTTTGTTTGCCCCAGCCTCTTTCGAATGGTTTCTTTTCTGTTTATTTCTTCCAGCCCTCTGACACCTCTGAATAAAACGTTATTTCTTCCAAATGCTTCACCCAGATCCCCACAAACCACGATGGTTCCATCATCGGGGTTTTCTTTAGTCCCGTTAAAGATCATGATCCAGGGAAGTCCCTTTTTGAATAGCAATTCTTTAAAATCCCGTTCGCCGATCAGATGCTGGGCCGCCCCAAGTGCAGCCGCCTGTGGCCATACTTTTGGGGTAGATTCCGCTTCTGCGGAACCCCGGTTTGTCTCGAATTTTATTTTTCCCCCTTCATGGTCTTCTGAAAAAAGATAGCCTCCGTAAATCCCCATGCTGCGGTCATAACCTGCAGACCGGTTCGCCGCGATGACCATGCCGATACGGTCGTCGGTATTTGCAACCCAGCTTTCAGTGTCCCAGATTCTCACTCTTCCGTTTTCACTTTTCCTGTTAATCCATTGCGGATAAATAGATGGAGCTTCCATTCCCTGATAATGGATCGAACAAAAATCAAAAATGGGAAGAAACGTCATTTTACCATCTGAGAATAATTTATCCCAGGCATTCGATCCGGAATCCCCGCCGCCGACCAGAACCTGAGCACCATTTTTTCTTGCCTCCAAAACGCCCTCTGCCATTTTTTTATAAATCTCCCGATAACGGATCATATCTGCCTGCCATCCCGAAATTGAAATACCTTCCCAGGGTTCATTCCATAATGAAACTGCTGTAACCGGTCCATTCGGCCAGCCATATTTCGTACAAAGTATTTGCACAAATTTTTTGAAATCTTCATCCAGTGAAGGCAGCCATGCGTAATCCTGTTTGGTATTCATCATCGTCTCGGACGAATCCAGGAATGAACGCGGAGTGCCCAGAGGCATCAGATTCGGGCCGGCTCCAAACATCAACAGCACGGTAATATGATTTTGTTTGTATTCATCCAGCTTCCTTTCAAGTTCTTCCATTCGCTGGCGGTATTCGACGAAATCCGTAGGTGTGTAGTCTACCCCCATCCGGATCGCCTGGATGCCCAGTCGCCGAAGATTATCTGCGCCAATGTCATCCAGCGATTGTTTGGGAAACTGAATACTTTCCGCTGAAGCGGCAAAGGTTCTTACGACCGAAGTAATTAATGAACGCCCATGTTTTCCAAGGTCCAGTACGATGGCAAAAGCACCAAAATCATCCGGTATCAAAGGGTCAATCCTAAGATCTGAATATCCAGAAGAAGGAATTTGCACCTCTACTTTTTTTGACGAAACAAGGCGGATGATTTTCATTTCAGGTGTCCATATATCAGCCCCTCCCCGTGCCGCAAATTTCATTATTTCAATATTACCCGTTACCGATAAGTCCTTCTTAAGATTATTTGTTAGCTGAACTGTATAATGCGGCTGTTCGCCAGGCCAGAGTATATTGGTCTTTTCTGAAGACCTAATGACGAGTGCGCTGAAATCTGGTGCATGTTCATGGTTTTTAACGCCGAATACCTGTTCATAGTTTAACCAGGAATCCGGATCCTTCATTTGAGCGGTCAGCAATAAAGGCAAAGTAAAAACCAAATTCAGTAAAAAGATATTTCGGGCAGTATGGTACATGAAATAATTCGTAAGACAAGATTTTGAATAATATTAAGCGGTAATGCAGATGTTATTATGTGACAAGATATACCGTTAACGGCGCCGCCTGGATCACTTCAGTGAACGTGTCATTGTGGGTCATTAGATTTCTTACCCTTTTTTTTTCGGCAAGACGTATATTAGAACTTTTAAAAACCCAATAAACATTTTTGCTTTCAGTGCCCTGTAGGGAATGATATAACACAGCTGTTTCATCAGGTAAAATGGTTCTGGTTATCATGAATTCATTTATTTCATTGAAAATATCCAGAAAACCATATGCACGTTCATCACGTATACCTGGATTTACCCGATCTGCAGAAAAATCCCATCTCAGCATCCACATGATCCGGTAAGCGAGGCCTTTAAAAAAGATCATTAAAGGATCATGGCCTGCTTTCACCGCCAATTTTTCATCAAAATCCATAAACGACTCAGTAAACAGCGGCATACAGTTAATAAACATATCCAGATCGGGTCCATGGCGGTGAACTCCGAATACTCCCAGGTCCTCCCCACAATATGAAAATCCAATGTCCTGCATTTGCTTCACCCATTGCAAATGGGCATGATACTGTGTAAGAATGGCTGACGGGGGCTGTTTTTCAGGGCGGTAAAAAGAATCAGCAGTTGAACCGTCTGGATTTTCATGTCTTTGGGTATTCTGAACAAAGTGAAATTTATCACTGGACATATTAAAGGAACTATCCAGAAAAATTCCGTGAATGCCTGTATCATAGGCGTATTTCCATTGCGTCATCCAGTATTCCCGTATATCCGGATCCCGAAGATTCATTACTGCAAAACGAGGGGTATAATGATCTCCCTCGATGGCGTTGGAGGGGTTGCGCACCCATGGATCTTTAGATTTTTTTAAAACTTCTTCGATGGATCCTTGCTTAGGAAGAAAACGAATACCTTTTTCTTTCCCATCATGCCATTGGAACATTTCTGTTAAACTTGACAACGCAGTATTGCCCCACATATCCACCAGGAATCCGTTCCGGTGTGCCTCGTCGCAAAACCGTCTTAACTTTTCCAGGTCATATGAATCAGAAAATTTAAAATCCACATTACAGCACATATTGGACAACCCCCAGGTATTCATCGCATTCTGAAATTCATTGGGCAGGAACAACCGGCGTATACCCTTTTTTTTAAATTCAGGAAGGATTTTATCCGTATAATTGTCAAAATCCGGCTCGTCCCATTCTTCTATCATACCATAAGTAGAAACCCGCTCCGGCCTGATGCCGGTTTGCTGATGCAAATGAGCGTGCACCATTACCCGTACATCCTCAAAAATATTATACCGGTCCACTCTTCCGGAACCAGTCTGGGATAACCACAAGACTTCTACCGGGGAGGTTACCAAAGAAGTAGACAGGTCATTGCAGTGTTGGTGGAAATGAAAAATCCGGTCCTGCCCCGCCGGTTTTTCAAGCAGAGTCCGAATATGCTCTACCTGTGTTGCCCAGGTTACCAGTATGCCTTTCTGATGGGCCTGGAATGTAAAACCCTGCAGCTCTGTCTGCAGTGGCAAAAACTGGAACACATTGGGATTGGCAATTCCGGCATAATAATTCTCGGTTGAATACTGCTGCCCGACTTCATCGAATGAAACGATGGATGGAACATGACCCACCCGCATCCAACATTCGTTTCCAATGGCATGTCCATTGATTTCCCAGGTGCCATGGTCCAGGATTTTATATATCGGCAGGTGTTTGGATTCAAAATGATACTGATAAGAAAAACCTCTAAAGGTCAGACCGCCTGCTATTCGGGTTACCGGGAATATCTTGAGCGTTACAAATGTTTCTGGCTCTTCTTTTATTTTTTCAGCCCATCCATACAAATTTTCCCGGTTCCGAACTGAATGGAGCATATATTCCATGACCGGGGTTTTTATGCTCCTGGCACCCATTTTAATTTCAATTTTTTCCGGACTCACCGTTTTTGTTAAAATGGGAAGTTCGGTTACCTGAATTCCGTCGGGTGTTCTGATATCGCAAAAAAGGGGCAGTGTCCCGTCCCGCAGCGACGTGCCTTCAATTTGTACAGAACCGATTCCTAAAAAAAAACCGTCTTTTGAGAGCAACTCGATCTTCACGTCCTTTCCCAATAAGACAGGTTCTGCTTTCGGATGGAAGGTGTCATGTAAATGTTGACTAAACCGGTCACCCGTTTCAACGGATTGAATACTTAACAATGATGCGGTCCCCAAACTCAGATCACGAAGAAACTTTCTTCGGTTATTTTGTTTTTTTGGCATTCCTGTAAATTGAAAAAAAACTTCATAGGACCTTTTCAAAAACAGTCCTATGAAGTCTGAATAATGGCTATTCAATAAGATCAGTACATTGGATTTTGAACAGCTTTTCTGTTATTATTCAACTCCGCACTGGGAATTGGCCAAACATAGGATTTACCATCAACCCATGTGATCGGACCGCCGGCATAAGTTCTCTGATACCATGCAGCTTCGGAAGATCCGATCTGCCACCGGCAGACATCGAACCACCAATGACCTTCATTCATCAGCTCTGCCCAGCGTTCATAATAAAGGGGATTGGTTCCCAAAACAGGATCACCGGCTGCAAATGCGTTCGTATTCGAAGTAAGGCTCGCATAATCGACTGGTGAAGCCGCATTCAAAGGATAATTATAGGCCCTTCTCTTTACTTTATTGATATATTCTAATGCGCTTGCATTATCTCCGGAATTTGAACAGGCTTCGGAATAAAGAAGGAATACATCTGCGAGCCGTAAAATATAAATATTTGCTGATGCCGCTGCACTGGCGGTATTTATATCATAGTCCACCTGGGCATACTTGTGAAAACTCCAACCGTAGTAAGAGTGATCCAGCCCGGCGTATCTGACCACCGGCCTTCCCATAAAGGGCTGACTGGGACTTCCAATACCGGATGAATCAATCCATGGCTGCAAAGCGTTCAGATACAATCGAGGGTCATCGGTTTTATTTACACGCAGGCTGATGGATTGTGCCCTGTAAGCCGGATCGAGAATGGAATCCATGTTAGAGGGACTGCCGGGTTGTGAGGGATCATAAGCGGGGTTTTTAATTAGATTCTGGATGGGAAGGTTAAAGCCAAAACGCGCGAGATTACGGTCGTGGAAAGCTTCATTATTATATCCGGTACCCCGTGAATTTCTTTCTGTACCATCATCGCCGAGTACCGAAGGCCCCCAGGCCAGGGCATCACTGGAAGTGATATCGTTATCACCACAAAATACCCCATAACATCCTTCTTTATTATCCACGTTCAATTCAAAAATGGATTCCTCATTAAATTCGTTGGCACTGTTGCCGCCAAAGGCATCAAAATATTTTGAATAGGGCATCAGCGTTTTTCCGCTGTTATTGATTACATCCAGTAAAACGGTTTTGGCGTCAGTCCAATCCTGCGTGTAAACATAAACTTTGCCCAGTAAAGCTTTCGCGGCCCATTGGGTTACCCT
>DATCAO010000436.1:0-8181 GCA_036512575.1 Puia sp. | reverse complement strand
CTACTTTATTTTTTTCATTCTTCACTTCTTCGATCTTCTTCTCAAACTCAACAATGTTCTGAGGCACATTGATATTTTTCAAATGCACCCGCGCACCCACTTCATCCAATACATCAATGGCTTTGTCCGGCAGGAGTCTGTCGGTCATATAGCGGTCGCTCAGCCTGACGCAGGCCTGAATGGCATCGTCAGAATAAGAGACATTATGATAATCTTCGTATTTGGATTTGATATTTTCAAGAATCATGATGGTTTCTTCCACGCTCGGCGGATCGATCATCACTTTCTGGAAACGACGGTCCAGCGCGCCATCTTTCTCAATATACATTCTGTATTCATCCAAAGTAGATGCACCAATGCATTGCAGCTCACCGCGTGCCAGGGCCGGTTTGAATATATTGGAAGCATCCAGTGATCCGGAAGCGCCACCCGCACCGACAATGGTGTGGATTTCATCGATAAATAAGATGACGTCGCGGTTTTTTTCCAGTTCATTCATAATCGCCTTCATGCGTTCTTCAAACTGGCCGCGATACTTTGTTCCGGCTACCAGTGCAGCCAGGTCGAGGGAGATCACGCGTTTGTCGAAAAGCACACGGGAAACTTTGCGCTGCACAATGCGCAGGGCAAGTCCTTCCACGATGGCTGTTTTACCCACGCCGGGTTCACCGATCAGGATCGGATTGTTTTTCTTACGCCGGGAAAGAATCTGGGAAACCCTTTCGATTTCTTCTTCCCTGCCAACGATGGGATCCAGTGAATTCATTTCTGCGAGCCGGGTGATATCCCTTCCGAAATTGTCCAGCACAGGCGTTTTACTTTTTGTATTTCCTGCGGGACGCGCTTTCTGCTGCGCATACTTTTTTTCCTCATCAAAATCATCATCGTTTTCTTCGGCATATTCGCTTCGCGTGTCATTGCTTTTAACAACACCGAGCTCATTTCTGAATAAATCGTAGTCCACGTCGAACTGATTTAAGATTTGTGTTGCAATATTTTCTTTGTTTTTGAGAATGGAGAGCATCAGGTGCTCTGTTTCCACCGTCGGGCTTTTTAATGCCTTCGCTTCAAGCACGGTGACGCGAATCACTTTTTCAGCCTGCTTGGTCAGCGGGAGGCTGTTAATATTCGCAATATTTTTACCGGTTTTGTCCTTGACGGCGAGTTCTACTTCTTTTCGAAGTTCGTAGAGGTCTACATTGAAACTTTTCAGGATGCGGACGGCCGTATTGTCGCCCTCCCTGATCAGTCCCAAAAGCAAATGCTCTGTCCCAATAAAGTCATTTCCTAACCTTAAGGCTTCCTCCCTGCTGAACGAAATAATCTCTTTAACCTGGGCCGAAAAATTATTATCCATTTTTAACTAATTGAGCTTAATACAATAATAACGAATATTTTTGATTCCTGTTTTTCATGGTTTATTAACGTATGTTAACAATGCCGCCTGAATGAAAGTCAAAATTAGTACCAACGGGAAATTCCATGTCATAACTGTACTAGAACCCAATCTTGCTGCTAATATGACAGCAGCGCTGCGTGATCTTTGCGGGCCATATCTCCGGCAGGAAGTGAAAAACCTGCTCCTGAATATAAAAGACATTCAAAAAATGGATTCTGCTGCTGCAGACACCCTGCTTGAATTAAGAAACCTGTTTTATGAAAACCGGGCTTCTTTTGTTTTGTGTGAACCGCAACCTCCGGTAAAAAAATATTTCGAACAAAATGAACAATTTGAAATCCTGCAGATAACCCCCACACAAAGCGAGGCTTCTGACATCATTTTTATGGAAGAAATCGAAAGGGAACTTACGGACTAGTTTCAACAGGTGGCGGACAATTAGGTAACGATCAAATTCCTTTCCTATTACTTTTTGTATTATTTTTCAGCCATTATCAGGGAAATGGGGCCCTCTGCCCCTGGATCATACCTAAAAACTAACTGTGCTCGCGGTAACCATACTTGGAAATAATTCTGCTATCCCGGCTTTCGATCGGCATCCGACAGCCCAGGTGGTCACGCTGGACGATCATCTCTTTCTGGTAGACTGTGGCGAAGGCACACAGACACAAATGAACAAATACAAGATACGGAGGAGCCGAATCAATCATATTTTTATATCCCACCTGCACGGAGACCATTATTTTGGACTGATCGGCCTGATAACGAGCATGGGCCTGCTCGGCCGCCACCAGGAACTCAACCTCTACGGTCCGGCGAGGTTAATCGATATTTTCAACCTCCAGCTGGAGGTCGCGGATACCCAGCTTCCATTCAAACTGATCTTCCATCCGCTGGGAGAAGAAGGTGTATTGGTGAATGAAAACCGCTTCCAGGTCAGCTGTTTCAAAGTGTTCCACCGGATTGAATGCTGGGGCTTTATTTTCAGGCAGGTGAGACCGCCCAGGCGGGTAAACGCGGAAAATGCCCGGCTAGCCGGCGTACCGGCATCTTTTTTCGACCGGTTGAAATGGGGTGAGGATTATGAAACCCAACAGGGCATTCTCATTTCCAATACAACCGTCACGGACCCGGCCCCCGCCCCCAGGTCCTATGCCTATTCGGCAGACACCGTTTACCATCCCTTGGTCGCCGAAAAAGTGAGCGGCGTCAATATGCTCTACCATGAAGCTACTTATCTGAAAGATCTGGAAGAAAGAGCGACCAACCGGTATCACTGTACGACCATACAGGCTGCAGCCATTGCAAAATCTGCCGGCGTCGGCCAACTGCTCATCGGTCATTTCAGTTCCAAATACGACCGGCTCGATGATTTTGAAAAAGAAGCCCGGGAAGTATTTCCCAACACTAACCTCGCAATTGAAGGAGTCACTTATTTAGTAACGTAAAATATGGAGACTGTAATATAAGTATGTGAATATGGGAATATGAGAGTATGGGAGACTCTGATCTGTCAACCGTCATCCGTCATCCGTCATCCGCCAACCATCAAATCTCCCGCTCCAGCAAATACTCCGCGAGTTGCTTGAGCGGAATTTTATGGTTCTCTGTTACGCTGATGGCTCCCAGATGGAAATACGCCTTTTCCATATAATTTTTTTTGGCCTGCTGTGCGGCCTGGTCAACACCGGTAGCGCGGTATATCTCCACCATCCGATCCACTTTATCCGGCGCGGCGTTTTGCAATAAAACCTGGATCAGTTGTCTCTGTGATACGCTGGCCTTTTCCAATGCCTGCACGAGCAGAAATGTTTTTTTGTTGGCCAGTATATCACCGCCCAATTGTTTTCCGAATGTGGAAGGATTGCCGAAACTGTCCAGCCAGTCGTCCTGCACCTGGAATGCCAGCCCGAGGTTTTTACCAAATGCATAAATGTGTTGCTGATCTTCTTCGCCTGCTCCGCCAACAATGGCGCCCATCTGCAGACTGGCAGCAAGAAAAACGGCCGTCTTCAATTCAATTATGTGCAGGTATTGATCCAGGCTTACGGTTTCTTTTTTTTCGAAATCCATATCCAGCTGCTGACCCTCGCATACCTCGGCTCCGGTCTTATTTAATAACCGGATCAGAGAATGTACATAACGCGGATCGGTTCCGTTCAGGTATTCATAACACTGCAATAGCATCACATCACCGGCGAGCAGGGCGGTCGACTCATTGTATTTGTCATGAACCGTTGCTCTTCCCCGACGAAGCGGAGCTTTGTCCATGATATCATCATGGATCAGCGTGAAATTGTGGAAGAGCTCCAGCGCAGTGGCAATTTTCCAGGTATCGGGCTGAATGGATCCGAATAATTCATTGCCCAGTAAACAAAGCAGGGGTCGTATTCTTTTCCCGCCATCTTCCAGCATGTATGATGCAGCACCATACAATGTTTCCGGCCGCTCCGGAAAATGTTTCTGATTGAAATAGGAAGAAAATTCTTTTGATAATTCCTGAAAACGCAAACTCAATTATTAATTATTAATTATTAGTTATTAGTGCACACCCACACTCTCATACTTCCACACTTCCACACTTGCCTTATGCCTTCCGCCTTAAGATTTAAGCTTTAAGTACCCACTCATAGTCTAATTGTCTTTTCGCCAGATTGGCCGACACCACTTTAATCGTCACCTTATCTCCCATCCGGAATCGCCGGCCGCTGCGTTTGCCCACCAATGCATATTCAACTTCTATCAGACGGAAATCATCGTATTCCATCAGACTGTTCAGGCTCACGAGACCTTCACATTTGTGTTCCACCGTTTCCACCCAGAATCCGAATGCCGCCACACCACTGATCACGCCTTCAAACAGATCCCCGACAAAGTCCTTCATGTATTCCACCTGTTTGTATTTATTGGCTGCACGTTCACTATCCATAGCTGCCCTTTCCCGCCCGCTGCAATGTTTACATTGTTCCTCCAGTTTTTTATGCACCTGGATTTCTTCGTCCAGCACTTCCTGCAGCAACCGATGCGCCAGCACGTCGGGATACCGGCGGATGGGAGAAGTGAAGTGGCAATAATTGGCAAATCCCAAACCATAATGCCCGATATTCTCCGTGGTGTACACCGCCTTGGCCATCGTGCGGATACCCAGCTGTTCCAACACATGCTGCTCTGGTTTTCCTTTTACATCCTGCAACATGAGGTTGAAGGATGCGGCGATACCCTCGGGTGTTTTGGTATCAAAATGATGACCGTATTTTTTTGCGAATTCCACAAAGGGCGCGAGTTTTTCTTTGTCCGGCGTATCATGGATCCGGTAAGGAAAAGGAATGGGTTTCTTTTTGATCTTTACGTTGCCGACATGGCTGGCGACGGTTCTGTTGGCCAACAACATAAATTCTTCGATCAGTTGGTGGGACTCTTTACTTTCCTTCACCACAATACCCACGGGTTTTCCCTTCTCATCCAGTTTGAAACGGACTTCTGTCGAGGAGAAATTGATGGCTCCTTTTTTTATGCGTTGTTTGCGGAACCGCTGCGCAATATCATGGAGTATGCTGATCTCTTCAGTGTACTCACCGGCTTTTTGATCTATGATTTCCTGTACGTCTTCATAAGCAAACCGGTGATCGGAATGAATTACGGTCCTGCCCAGCCAGTATTCTTTGACCACAGTTTTATGGGTGATCTGGAAAACGGCTGAAAAACACAGTTTGTCTTCATGCGGCCGCAGGGAACAAAGCTCATTGGAAATCCGTTCCGGCAACATCGGATTTACCCGGTCGGGCAGGTACACAGATGTAGCGCGTTCATAAGCTTCATCATCCAGCGCCGTTCCGGGTTTCACATAATGACTCACGTCTGCAATATGCACCCCGATTTCATAGAGGTCATCTTTTAATTTCCTGTAAGAAATCGCATCGTCAAAATCACGAGCGTCCGCGGGATCAATGGTAAAAGTCAACACCTTTCTGAAATCCTTCCGGCCTTCCAGCGCATCTTCCGGAATCGATTCAGGCAGGGCTTCTGATTCTGCGAGCACTTTTTCCGGGAAGACAATGGTAAACCCGTTCTCCAACAGGATCTCTTTCATCACACGGTCGTTCTCGTCTGCTTCATCAAGTACCTGCAAAACCAGGCCTTGTGGTTTTTTATTTTTCCCCCAGTCCGTAATGCGAACGATCACCCGGTCGTAATGCACCGCTCCAGCAAGATTCGCCAAAGGGATATATACATCAGCCATGGGGCGCGCTGTTTCCGCAATAAAAAAGGCAAAGCCATCCCCCATCTCAATATGACCCGGGAAATCGGATTGCTTTCTTTCCACCACCGATTCCACTACACCCTGTTCCCTGCTGCTGCCCCCCTTCGCCTGCATGATTTTTACCAGCACAGTGTCGCCATGCAGGGCGGTATTGAAATCATTGGGACGCACCAGGATATCGCGGTGCAGGCCTTCGGCAATAACGAATCCCATTCCCGAACGGGTAACTTCAAGTACCCCGCGATGCAGGTGTACACTGGTTTTTTTCTTTTTTTTATCTGTGTGTTTGTGACCCATAACTCATAAAGCTTGATCAGGAAATTCCTGAATGAATGTAGTAATTAAGCGCGTAAACTGATTTTCCTCTTTAAACAAAAACACCGGCTGAATGGGCATGACGTAAAACGGCAGCTCGCGCAGCTGCTGTGAAAATTTCTGGAGGCGTACCGCGTCTTTTTCCGTTGTCAGCAGGATCTTGCCGGGTGAAGTCAGCTGGTTAAATTTTTTGATGATCCATTTCAGGTCATCAATCGTAAAAATATGGTGATCGCTGAATGCGAGTTCTTCATACCCGTTGAATAATTCTTCCAGGTGTTTTTTCAAAGAACCCGGATTGGCAATTCCGGTCACTAACAACACCTCGGTCCCTTTTTCCGGTTTCCACGGTTGCCGGGTGATCACCTGGTAGGGTTTTCCATATTGGATGGCAGAAAAAAACAAGCGCTGGTGGGCTGCCGGATGAATCTCCCGGATCAGCTGATTTTTTTCCGCCAGGGAAATATCCGGCGGGCACTTCGTCACCACGATGATATCGGCACGGCGCGCACTTTTCTGCTGGTCGCGCAGATCGCCGGTCGGCAGGAACCAGTCACGCGTATATAAGTTACTATAATCCGTCAGCAGGATATTGTATCCCGCCCGCACCGAGCGATGTTGAAATGCATCATCCAGGATAATCACGCGCGTATCCGGTTTATCGTGTAACAGTTGGGGAATAGCCACCACCCTTTCCTCGCCCACAGCTACGGTCACATCAGGAAATTTATTATAGAACTGCATCGGTTCATCGCCGATTTCCAGCGCCGTACTGCGTTCCGTAGCCAGTGTATAACCGCGGGTCTTTCTTTTATATCCCCGGCTGAGCACGGCAATCCGGAATTCAGTTTTCAGCTTCCCGATCAGGAATTCGACCATGGGCGATTTACCCGTGCCGCCCGCAGCAAGATTGCCAATGCAGATCAGGGGCAGGTTAAAAGAACTGGACCGGAGAATATTCTGATCAAACAGCCAGTTCCTGATATAAATAATCAAACCATAGATCAGGGAAAAAGGAAGCAGGAGCATCCTAACCGGCTTCAGTAACGGATAGTTGATATTGATCATAACAGCGAATAAAGATAACTCATTCTCCAGGATGGGATGAACCGGGCAGGAGAGCTTTCCGGCATGACCCTTCGAACTGCCTGCCGGCTTCTGCAATGGTGTTTTTTGAAAGGGTATCCAGCTTGGGCATGGTAAATAGAATGGGCAATCCCGACCAGCCGGCGATCTCCTGCGCATAGTCCATATACTGGTCATTAAAAATCCAGCCGGCCACATTAAGTCCGTGGGAACGACAAATTGCTGCAGTCATTAAAGAATGATTGATACTGCCCAGGTAATTGCGGCTCACCAGCACCAGCCGGGCATCCAGCGCTTTAACCATGTCGATCACAAATTCTTTTTCATTGAGCGGAACCATCAGTCCGCCAGCACCTTCAATCACGAGGGGCCGGCGACTGTCCATCTGTTCATAATCTTCTACGATCCGCCGCAATGATATTTTTTTATTCTCTTTTTTCGCGGAGATATGGGGTGAAGCCGGCAGAGAAAAAATATAGGTTTCCGGATGAATGATGGATTCCGGATTGCTGATCATCGAACCCAGCCGCTCACGATCCGTTTCGGGCGCAAGACCGGCCTGCACCGGTTTCCAATAATCTGCATGTATGGCTTCTGTGATCACTGCAGAGATCAGGGTCTTGCCAATACCCGTGCCGATACCGCTGACAAAAATCGGCTTCATGCCTTCTGGTTGATAAAAATGGAAAACAGGGTGGTACCGTAATTTCTTTCCCTGACGAAAAGCGGGTAGCCCGTGAACCGGTTGCGGGGCGTATGTTCCAATACGAACCAGCCGTTTTCATTCAATAAATTTCCCGACACGATCAGTTCCGGGATCTGGTCAATGGTCGCGAGCGCATAAGGAGGACCGGCAAAAATAAAATCGTATGAACCGGGATTCGTTTTGAGAAAACGAAAAACATCAGAAGCAATAATTTTCATTTGGGAAAGTCCCAGTGTTTCTGCCGTCTTGCGAATAAAGGCCAGCATCTGTGCGTCTTTTTCCACGATGGTCAGGTCGGCAGCGCCGCGGGATGCCAGTTCAAAACTGATACTGCCCGTGCCGCCAAAAAGGTCGAGGGTTTTCAGTCCTTCGAGTTCCCGGTGCGACTGGAGGATATTAAATAAACCTTCTTTG
>DATCAO010000435.1:0-3179 GCA_036512575.1 Puia sp. | reverse complement strand
GAATCGCAAAAGTGATTCAGAATGTAACGAACAATGGCGAGGTCCAGACCTGGAATTCCGTGCCCTATCCACTAGCCCAGGAGTTGCGTAAAAACTATGGAAGTGATTTCAAACAGGTCGTACTGGAAGGGTCGTGGGGAGATCATATACTGGCTCATGATGAAAAGAAACTGACCAAACAAGGTGGCTTTTTTGAAAAGGGAGCGCCTGAATTATTTTCCCTGCATATGTTGCGCGGTCGTTCGGAATTAATTGATCCTTCACTGGTGCTGATTTCAGAATCTGCAGCAAAAGCTTTTTTCGGTAACGAGGACCCTTTGAATAAGATATTGAAAATTGACAATCAGTTTACGGTAAAAGTGTCCGGCGTTTACGAAGATTTTCCGCAAAATTCCACTTTAAACAATACGAGTTTTATGTCGGCCTGGGATCTGCTCTACAACCAGCCGGATGGAATAAAAACGATGGAGGACCCATGGAGACCCAATGCTTTCCGCCTGTATGTTCAACTGACCGATCAGTCGGATATCGGGAAAGTATCAGAAAAAATAAAAGATGCAAAACTTAAAAATGTCAATGCGCAGCTGGCAAAGAAAAAACCGGCGCTTTTTCTGAAGCCGATGTCCGGGTGGCACCTATACTCAGAATACAAGAACGGAGTGAATACCGGCGGGGCCATTCAATACGTACGGTTATTTGGTATCATCGGCTCATTTGTTTTGTTACTGGCCTGCATCAATTTCATGAACCTGAGTACGGCAAGAAGTGAAAAGCGTGCAAGGGAAGTGGGCATCCGCAAAACATTGGGATCATTGCGCACCCAGCTGATCATACAGTTTTTCAGCGAATCCCTCCTGACGGTGCTGCTGGCCTTTGTCATTTCCCTGATCATCGTACAATTTTCCCTGCCGGTCTTCAATGAAATAGCCGACAAGAAAATACATATCCCATGGCCCAACCCGTATTTCTGGCTGGCCGCCTTCGGTTTTATTCTGTTTACGGGATTGATAGCGGGCAGTTATCCGTCATTTTATCTTTCATCATTCAGGCCCATTAAAGTACTGAAAGGAAGTTTTAAATCGGGCCGTTTTGCAGCGATACCCCGGAAAGTACTGGTAGTGACGCAATTTGCTGTGTCTGTTATCCTGATCATCGGAACAATGATTGTGTACCGGCAGATCGAATTTGCAAAAGACAGGCCCGTCGGTTATGAGCGCAATGGCTTAATCTCCCTGACAATGATGACGCCGGCCATTCACGACCATTTTAGTGCGTTCAAAAATGATCTCATGCAAACAGGCACCATCGCAACGGTTACTGAATCCGGCAGCCCGACCACCGGAGTATGGAACAGCACCAGCGGTTTCAGCTGGCCTGGAAAAGATCCGAATCTGTCCATAGATTTTGGCGTGGTCAGTACCGCAGATGACTATGGAAAAACACTTCATTGGGAAATCAGGGAAGGACGGGATTTCTCCAGGGACTTTCCCACCGATTCTTCAGCATTGATCTTAAATGAAGCCGCTGTGCGTTTTATGGGATTGAAAAATCCCGTAGGTCAAACTGTCACCTGGTGGGGACAACCACTGAAAGTGATCGGTGTGATCAATAATATAGTAACGGAATCTCCCTACGATGAAGTTAGACCGATTATGTACAATTTGTCCAACAACGACTTCAATGTCGTGATCCTGAGTTTAAAATCCGATGTGAGCACAAAAGAAGCTTTAAATAAAATCAGTCCCATCGTTAAGAAATATAATCCCGACCAACCCTTTGAATATAAATTTGTGGATGAAGAATACGCCAACAAATTCATCGCTGAAGAACGTATTGGAAAACTGTCGGCCATATTTGCAACTCTGGCCATATTCATTTCCTGCCTGGGGTTATTTGGGCTTGCTTCCTTTGTTGCTGAACAGAGAAGCCGGGAAATCGGTTTAAGGAAAGTGCTCGGGGCTTCTGTATTCAATCTCTGGAGTCTGTTACTCCGGGATTTTATTGTTCTCGTCGCCCTTGCCTGTCTGATCAGCGGGCCGGTTGCACGAATGGTGTTGAACAACTGGCTGACACACTATACATATCATACACAAATATCCTGGTGGATATTTGCTGCCGCAGGTTTGGGTGCTATGGGGATTACTTTAATGACCGTGAGTTACCAGGCACTGAAAGCCGCCTTTACGAATCCGGTAAAAACTATGCGGGCGGAATGAGGTTGGTTGACGGTCGGCGGTTGGCGGTTGGCGGTTGAATCCGTTAATAACTAATAATTGATAATTAAACCGGTTCTTTATACACCGGCACATTGCGGTTGAAACTTTCATCAAGTGAAATAAATGTTTCGGTTCTTTCGATGCCTTTAATCTTCTGCAATTCATCGTGTAACACAAAACGAAGCTGGTTGATGTCTTTACAAACGATCTCTGCAAACATGCTGTAATTGCCCGTTGTATAATTCAGACGCACGATTTCAGGAATCCTACGCAGGTCTTTGGCTACGGAATCATATAAAGAACTTTTCTCCAGATAGATTCCGATAAAAGCGATTACGTCAAATCCAAGGTGCTTGAGATTGACATTAAGCCTCGTTCCCCGGACGATCCCGAATTCCTGAAGCTTCTTTATCCGGACATGTATGGTGCCTCCGGAGACAAATAATTTTTTGCCGAGATCAGCATAAGAAATCTCAGCATTTTCCATCATTTCATGAATTATTTGCAAATCCAGCTTATCTAAATTAAATTTACCGCTCATTTTGAATGATATTTTAATAATATTTAATAAATATAGTAATTATTTAAATATTATCAAATATTTCAAAATATTTATTAGTAGATATGCAACATATTGGGCTATTTGCCTTAATATTGCAATGTCAACGGCTGAGAAAGCCTGACAATACTGTGGAGTGATGAAATTTGGCAGACATGCCCTCTTGTCTCGGGGGTGGGGATCACAGGATAAACATCGCATAATGCCGCTCTCGCTGCAAAGCGTGGGCGACTGGGGTTGACCACCACTAACCATTGTGCCTTGGCTAACTGCCCCGTGGAGGTTCGAATCCTCCCTCTACAGCCTAAAAAACCCTGAAATACATATTGGCTATGTGTTTCAGGGTATTTCTTTTTCAGCAGTTTACCGGCTCCTCGCGTTTCCGGATTCCCTGATCGGATTCT
>DATCAO010000434.1:0-5440 GCA_036512575.1 Puia sp. | reverse complement strand
TGATAAACAAGTCGCCCTTGGCTTGGTTGGCAATCTGGGCACGCCCATGGAGATCGTCATGCAGGTTGGTCGCATTATTTACACAGGCATCGGTCGTTCTGGTAAAAACGAGTTTGGTATTCGGAAAATTGGTTTTGATGGCTTCTCCCAGTTTGAGGGAGATTTCCAGGGTCACATCTTTTTCGGCCGATATCAGACCATGTGTGCCGGGATCGCAGGGGTCGTGCCCCGGATCGATTACAATGGTCCGGAGTTTGAGTGCCGCGGGGCTATGGTTGCCAACATAAGATGAAAAAGTTAATAAAATGAAAGTGGAAATGATCCCGCCGAATAAGACTCTCAGCATAGTTTTCTTTTGACTGTCAAGATGTTAAACTTCTCAAATACTTAAACAGATACTCCTATTTTTGTATCATTGTAATATATGAATAACGGGTGCAAAATTAGCTTAAAATACGTTTCCGCGCTGATTTTAACCTTCCTATTCTTTTGTATAACCCTTAACAGTTCAGCTCGTTATTACAATAATCCTGCTCGATTCTCTTCTGAAGTTCAGGATACCATTCCCAAAAAAAATTTCAAAAACCCGAGGGACACGGTGATCCAGGATTCCGGCATGCTGGATACCCTGCCTTTTCATTCCGATAGTGCCCGGCAACAAATCGATACCCTGCATATTCCCATATCCAGGGATACCCTGGATGCGCCCATTTCTTATAGCGCGCAGGATTCCGTTGTGCTTGATGTACCTACCAAAAACATCACATTATATAATAAGGCGGCGACCAAGTACAAGGAAATTGATCTGCAAGCCTATAATATACGGATGGACCAGACCAAAAGTCTGCTCCTGGCCACATATTCGCGCGACACGGCGGGGGAGATGATCGGGCGGCCAAAAATGACCCAGAATGATACCAAAATGGAGTCGGACTCCATGGTATTTAATATGAAGACGCAAAAGGGGATCACCATAAATACGTTTACACAGAGTGGAGAAATATATGTAATGGGAGAAAAAATCAAAAAGATATCCAAAGATGATTACTATGCTTTTCGTGGCAGGTTTACAACCTGCAACCTCGACACGCCCCATTTTGCATTCCGAACCAATAAAATGAAACTCATCAATAAGCAAATGGCCATAACCGGTCCGGTACATCCGGAATTTGAAGGTGTTCCCATACCCATATACATACCATTTGGTTATTTTCCGATTTCCCAGGGCAGACATTCCGGTTTCCTGGCGCCAACTTTCGACGTGAGTTCACAGTACGGTCTCGGTTTGACTGGTCTCGGTTACTACAAAGTGCTGAGCGACAATTTTGATGTGATATTTAAAGCCAACCTGTATTCTTATGGCGGGTACAATCTCTATCTGACACCGGAATACAAGGTTCGTTACCGTTATAGCGGCCGGTTGAATATTGTATATCAGAATACCAGGATCCTGAGCAATTCCGGTAAAACGCCCTATGATGAGTTCAAAACCTATAATTTTCAGTGGTCGCATCAGGTTGACAACAAGGCCCATCCGGGTCAGAATTTTTCTGCCAATGTGAACCTCATGTCGGCAAAATTCAACAATTACAATATTACCAATCCGACAGCTCCCTATAACAACCAGATCAATTCTTCCATTGCTTATTCAAAAACATTTGGAGATGGCAAATACAATTTAACCGTCAACGCAAATCACAACCAGGATAATGTAACGGAGCTGGTGCATATCAATGCGCCTTCCATAGGGTTCACGGCAATCACCATCTACCCCCTGGCACCCAAGGATCTGATTGGAACACCCAAATGGTATCAGAAACTGGGAATCGGACTGAATTCGAACATCACCGGTTTTACCAGTTTTTACGACTCGATGTTCAGTTTTGGGCACCTCCTGGACACTTTCCAGTACGGCGCCCAGAATAATATTCCCATCACGCTTGCGCTTCCCCAGATTGGATTCTTACAGGTAACGCCCGGCGTGAGTTATCAGAACAGGATCTTAAATACCAAGTACGACTATAACTGGAATCCGTATGAAGGTTTTGGAAAGGTGGACACCACTTCGCAGAAGGGCATTTATGTTGCCAATTCTGTGGCTTTTTCATTGGGACTTTCAACAGCCCTGTATGGTACGTTCCAAAACTTCGGCAAGAACAGCCGGGTGATGGGCATCAGGCATACGGTCAGGCCGACCATCAGTTTTTCCTATTCACCAGACCTCTCAGAGCATTATTACAAGGTTGTACAAATTACGAATACCGGAAGGTCGGAAAACAGAAGTTTGTACGCGGGAAATGTATACAATGCATTTGCCCCGGGCACATTCGGTGGCATGAGTTTCGGAGTAGACAATAATATTGAAATGAAAGTCAGGTCAAAGACAGACACGACCACAGGAGCTAATGAAAAAGTAAAACTGATCGACGGATTTGGATTCAATGGCAGTTTCAATTACCTGGCAGACAGTTTCAAACTTAGTCCCATTTATTTTTACCTCCGTAGCACCCTGTTCAAACAGGTAAATATTTCGGCTACAAGCACTTTGAATCCTTACCAGCACGATTCACTGGGCATACCCATAAATAAATATGCCTGGGAAGGAGGCGGGTTTAACCTGGGCCGCATCATAGGTGGAAACATTGCCATATCGACTTCATTCAAGAGTAAACCAAAAGACAGTAAGAAGGCCGAAGAACAGAAAAAAAATGCTGAAGGCATGATACCGATGACCGCCGAAGAACAACAGGCCGAACTGGATTATATAAGACAGAATCCGGCAGAATTTGCAGACTTCAATGTATCCTGGTCGGTAAACGTTTCATTTGCCTTCAGCTTTACCAATTCATTTGTTCCTACTCCAACCGGCAGCAGGTACGTCACCCAGATTGCGTCCTCCCTGATTATGAATGGGGATTTTAACCTGACTGAAAAATGGAAGATGGGTTATAATATTTATTATGATATAAAAAACCGCACATTAAATAACCTGACTACATTTCTATCGCGTGATATGCATTGCTGGCAATTGTCAATCAATGTGACACCCGTGGGCTACTATCGTTCTTTCAACATTACGATTAATCCCAAGTCCAGTATTTTAAGGGATCTGCATATCAACCGGACCCGCACATTCTACTGATGCCGGACCAGATAATTTTTCATTGCTTCAAATACGCGGGTTTTTAGATGTTCAACGGTTTCATCAGGCATCAAGACCACCTCCGGAAGAAAATCCAAATACAGTTTGACGGGCCAGAGAAAAAATCCTTTATCTGGCGGGTTGGCCCTGCGGCTGTTGAAGATGATCATCGGAATGATTGATTTTCCGGAACTGATAGCCAGTCGGAAAGCACCGTCATGGAAAGGTTTCAGGGGTTCTGCTGACGTGTTGCGGGTGCCTTCGGGATAAATACACATGTGCAAACCAATATTCAGCACTTCCTGCATTTTTGAAAAACTTTCCCGTCGGCTTTTCTCATTTTTTCTGTCCACCAATATACTGCCTGTTTTATAAATCAAACCGAAGAGGGGAATTTTCGCCATCTCAGCTTTTGCAATGGTTTTGTTTCCACCCGGAATTCCAGGGGAGGAAACGGGTACGTCAATCAGTGCATTGTGGTTGGAAACGACGATATAGGTTTCACCTTTCCGGAAATATTCCCGCCCCTTAATGGTAAGCGGACAACCTACCAGGCCCAGGAATACGTCCATCCAGGTTCTGGAATACAGAATGAAACGATTTGTTTTCCTGGGCTCCTTCTCGAAATAAACAAAGAGGAAAAACGGAATCAGAAAAATCAGCATGGTTAAAATAAAGATCAACGCGCCCCAGGCCGCCCAGATCCTGCCGAATATATTTTTTAATATGCCCAAGGTCAAGAATTTTTGTGGTTTATATTTTCCAGTCAATCGGGTCGATCCCGTTTTTCATCAGGTATTCATTAGTTTTCGAAAAATGTCTGCATCCGAAAAAACCCTTGTCCGCCGAGAAGGGAGAAGGATGCGCGGCTTTCAGCACCAGGTGCCGGGTTTCATCAATCAAAACCTGTTTTTCCTGAGCAAATTTGCCCCAGAGCAGGAATACGATATTCGTTTTCAGGTCGGAAAGCCTATGGATGACGTGATCGGTGAATTCGCCCCAACCTGCCTGGGAATGACTCATCGGAGATCCTGCTTCCACGGTGAGGTAGGCATTCAGCAGCAGAATACCCTGCCTGGCCCAGGAACTCAGATTTCCACCGAAAGGAATGGCCATTCCGATATCTGTATACAATTCTTTGAAGATATTTTGTAATGAAGGCGGAGGGCGAACACCATCAGGCACGGAAAAACTGAGTCCGTGGGCCTGCCCGGGACCATGATAAGGGTCCTGGCCGAGCAAAACTACTTTTGTTTTTTCAAATGGGCTCATGCCGAATGCATTGAAAATCTGACTGCCTGGGGGATAAATAATCTTACCAATATTTTTTTCCGTTTTTAAAAAATGTACCAACTGTAAGAAATAAGGTTTGCCAAATTCGGGTTCCAATACCTTTTTCCATCCGGCTTCTATTTGAACTTGCATAGGCCGCAATTTAAGGCTTAACGCCTAATGCTGAACGCCCAAGTCCCAACGCTTAACGTCTTGCGCGTAAAACTGAACTATTTCTAAAATATATGTGCCAGGTATCAGGCATTCAGGGTTTCGCGTTAAGCGTTAGGCGTTAAGCGTTCAGCTTTAAATGGTATATTTATTTCCCAAAACCAAAGGACCTTTCAATTATCAATTGCCATTTCATGAGAAAAACCCATTGTATTCTGTTAGTTGTGATGTCGATATCGTCGTTGACCAACTATGGCCAAACTGCGGCACTCCTGCTGAAACAATCAGAATCAAAAACAATTATTAATAAAAACATTTACGGCCATTTTGCCGAACATCTCGGCCATTGCATATATGATGGCATTTATGTCGGTGATTCCAGCAGGATGATACCCAATACAGCCGGCGTGCGCAACGATATTCTGGCGGCTTTAAAAAAATTAAAAGTTCCGGTACTTCGCTGGCCGGGGGGTTGTTTTGCAGATACCTATCATTGGAAGGATGGTGTGGGGCCCAGGAAAGACAGGCCGTCCATGGTTAATGTTTGGTGGGGAGGTGTTACCGAATACAACAGTTTCGGCACCCATGATTTTTTAAATATGTGCGAAAATATCGGGGCCGATCCCTACCTCGCCGGTAATGTGGGGAGCGGAACGGTGCAGGAACTTTCACAATGGGTGGAGTACGTGAATGGAAATGGAAACAGTCCCATGCCGTCCTGGCGAAGAGCCAACGGACGCGACCAACCCTGGCAGGTGAAGTTCTTTGGAGTAGGTAACGAAACCTGGGGATGCGGCGGTCATATGACCCCTGAGTATTACAGCAATATTTATAAACAATATGCCACATTTATGG
>DATCAO010000433.1:0-2705 GCA_036512575.1 Puia sp. | reverse complement strand
TATATATTACAAGTTTAATTTTGATTGTCTATATTTAATAAATGAGATACTTAATGCTGTTCAGCTTTCTCCTTCTTCGCTTGTCGACTGCATTTTGTCAGACTGATACAACTCATTACGTTATCGTTGATCAGGTTCAGGGAATTCCCGTTACCTATTTACACCCCGGGACTCCCGCGCACTACCCATATGGACATGATTCACTGACCAGATTTTTGTATCAAAATTTGCCAGCTAAATGGCATAGCCACTACATGACAAATTTATATGTCATTGTACAATTCATAGTTAGACAGGATAGCACGCTGTCGAAATTTACTTTTGTCAGTGGAAACAAAAGACTTTTTGAAGATGCTGTCAAAGCTGTGAAACTTAGCGAACCCTGGATATCCGGTTTTGATAAAACTAAAAGCGTCCAATCACTTGTAAAATTGAAAGTTAATTTTCCTCAACCTGGTTAGCATGAATGTCTCAGAGGTGCTTCATATTCAGTGCCTGACCACCCAATTTCATAAATTGCCTTGTATATTTACTTACATGAAAAAGTACTTCAGCACACTCTAAGTATTCTTTCCTTTTGGTATGACATGGAAAGTTGTTAGGGACATTTTCTCCTCATTCAAACGTTGAGTCAAATTCAATTTCGCTTACCGATTCATGCCATTAGGGGTTGTACTTAAAAGTAACCTTAATTTATGGTTTTTCGTTAGTTCAGCCAAATCCATACGACGCTTTATACCCTGATGTAATGCCAGAAGCCTTTGTAAAAGTTTTGGGAGAATGGATTAAGAGCCAATAAGAATAAAATTCAATCATCTAATTTTCATTTACCAAAATGAAATATTAATTATAACCCATATTTGTAAAAGTTCCTGTAGTTGAAAAAGAAACGCTATCCAAAGCGGATCCATTCGAAACTGTTCCACTCAAATTGAAGTTGCCGCTGAAATAGTTTCCAACGGTTTGAGTATTAAGTTCACTTGTGACAGTTACGGAAATGGAAGCATGACTGTAAGTCCCCCCTTTTTCTTGTAAATAGGAATTTTCTTAATTCCTTTTTGCCTATTGAAAACGCGTAACCGCATTGTCTCTATGAAGTCTTAGCATTTACTTTTTCTTGGGCTTAACTATTTTCTTTTGTTCGGGTTCTCTCGTTACAGACACCTATACAACATAATCAAGGCTTCTGTTTATAACCCGCTTATTATCGCACTTCTGTTGGTTTTTCCTTCTATCACTATGAAATTTTATGACTTTTCAAATCAACTGTTATTACTTTATCATAAGGCGTTCGGGCACCACTATCGGCTACCTGATTAAAAGCAAACCTGAGTATTTTCGCTGTAACAGTAAGAGTTAAATAACCATATCCCATGAGAGAACTATCATAACTGTGATCTCCAATAATCTGCCCCGTGGCTGTTTCTAACGGTACAATACCCCGGCCACCAGTTCCGATAACGTAATACGGGACTTGCCAGCTTTCATTTTTGAAATTGATATTTCGGGTAAAGCGTTGGTAATTGTGGGCATGTGCTGCAAGTACGGCGTCGGGTTGAATAATTGCCTGCTTACATGCATCATCAATATCCGTCAGCATTAGAGAACTTGAAGAATGACCACCATTACTAAAAGGTGGGTGATGGACAGCGATAACCAGTGCTTTCCGTGTTGAAATAGCCCTGCTTTTATTAATTTTATTAAATGTTGCTATTAACCAGTCTTTTTGTTTTTGCCCGATTGTCTTTCCCGAGATAAATCCAGGTCCTTCGCCGATATTCGAATAAAGCCCTATAATGTCAATGAAGGGAGCATTTAACCACCAGTAAACTCCTGGCTGGCTTACCATTTCCCGGTAAATAGTGCCGGCATCAGGTGGAACTCCCGCTTTAGGTTGGCAAAAATTGCGTTGGAATGCTTCTAATGTCTTCTTTTGACCCGTAGGTGTGCCGTCATATTTAAATATTTCCCCGTCATGATTCCCAGGGATAGCTATGATCTTCCCTGGATACTTTTTATATGGGATATAAAATTGAGCCTGATAACCTTTGTCCGTATTATCGAAATAGATAACATCTCCCAAATGAAGAAAGAACGCAGGAGACTTTTCGGGACGCATTGTATTGTAATCCAGCGTCATGGCAGCAGCCACCAATTCCTGGTTGAGTCCGTTCTCATGACCTGTGTCTCCAACTGCATGTATAGAAATAGATCCGGCAGACTCTACAGCTTTAACTCCATCGGTTCCGATGATCTCGTCCAAAGTCATCGTCGGATCCCTCTGGGGAGTCGGAATGGACAGAAGTTTGGTCTGTACGAAATCCATCATCCGCTTCCCTTTTACGGGAGTATTTGGTTTTGTTGGATCGGTCTTGGGATTAAAAAATGGATGTGCAAACCGAAGGATCTTTTTAGAGCCTAGTTTTGGACTTGGATGTGAAGGTTTAGCTGGCATATAAACAAGGATTAGGTTACGATTTGTTTAAAGAGCAGAAAGAAAATAGCGCTGCAGAATTAAGGACTACAAATTTATTTCAATTTTTTTAAATATTCGGTAAACGCAGCTCGTATAATAAAGGAAAGCGCCCGTAGTCTGGTGCCATTAAATCCGGAATGGCCCAGGAGCATGAAAAGCATGAATCCGTCTTTTGGAAAACATACATACCAAAATGATTTCGATCTTGTTTCAGTCTCAAACCTCTCTT
>DATCAO010000432.1:0-8966 GCA_036512575.1 Puia sp. | reverse complement strand
GTGAAGTCAAATAGAAAAGACCACTTAATTTCTTCGGCAATTCAGATGCCACATTTTTCAAATCCCTGCGCTGCCTTCAAAAGAACTTCAGTAAAGGTAAAGACCAAAACGAATCCTTTATTCCTGTTTTTTCTTAATAACAATTTTTTAAGATTCGCCCTGTATATATATTAAACGCAAAAAAGAAGAATTGGTTTAATGTCTCTCTGTTAAGAATTTACTATTATGAATTTACTACTTAAAATGATTTGCTTCCAACTAATTCATAAAAAACGGCCTATTCGAATGTGGAAATAAAGCAACAACCTAAGCAGGTTTTGCAATTTTTTCAGCATTTTCAGCAAACTGCAGGGCGTCGATAAACTCGGCGATATTCCCATTCAAAACATCACTTAGGTTGTAGACAGTGAGGCCGATACGGTGATCCGTAACCCGACCCTGCGGAAAATTGTAGGTCCTGATTTTCGCACTGCGGTCGCCCGTACTCACCAGGCTTTTCCGATGCCTGGAAATTTCCTCTTCCTGCTTTCTGACCTGCTCTTCGTACAGGCGGGTTCTCAGCATCTGCATTGCCTTTTCCCGGTTGCCGAGCTGGGACCTTTCCGTTTGACAAACCACAACGGTTCCCGTGGGCAAATGGGTGAGCATAACTTTGGTTTCCACCTTGTTAACGTTTTGTCCGCCGGCTCCGCCGCTCCGGGCTGTTTCCATTTTTACATCAGCCGGATTCAATTCAAAATCCACCTCTTCGGCTTCCGGCATAACGGCAACTGTTGCCGCGCTGGTATGCACGCGGCCGCTCTGTTCTGTGTCGGGAACCCTTTGCACCCGGTGCACACCACTCTCAAATTTGAGGGTTCCATATACGTCTTCTCCCGTCACTTCGATCTGGACTTCCTTATATCCACCTACAGTTCCCTCACTTTCGCTTAAGAGGGCAGTCCGGTAACCCTTTCGTTCACAATATTTCATATACATCCTCAGCAGGTCGCCGGCAAACAAGCTGGCTTCATCACCTCCCGTTCCTGCGCGGATTTCAATGATGGCATTTTTTTCATCCTGGGGGTCCTTGGGTATCAAAAGCTGCCTGATTGCTGCTTCCATCATCATTTTTTTCTCTTCCAGGGCGGCGGTTTCCATTTTTGCCAGTTCCCTCAACTCATCATCCTCACCATTTAAAGCCTCCCGGTTAAATGCCAGGTCCTCCAGCAGATTGCGATATTGGTCATAGGACTGAACAATTTTCTCGAGGCTCCGGTATTCCTTACTGGTAGCACTGAATTTCCTGTTGTCGTTTACAATGGCCGGATTGGTCAGTGCAACGCCCAGATCGTCAAATCTTGCCCGGATCGCATCCAGTTTATCTATCATAACCTGCGAAAAATTTATATTGCTGCAAAGTTAACTGAACCATGAGTTACCGGAAGTTGAAAGCCGACTATTTGTTTGACGGATTTACCCTTCACGGATCCGGTACTGTTTTGATTTGCAAGGCCGACGGAACTATTGAAGATGTAGTAGCGGAGAAAGAGGCCGGTGAGGATATTGAACAATATTCCGGGCTTCTTACTCCGGGCTTTATTAATTGTCACTGTCATCTCGAACTCAGCCACCTGAAAGACCGGATTCCCAAACATCATGGTCTGGTCGATTTCGCGCTTTCCGTTGTCAGGCAACGTAATGAGCCGGAAGAATTCATTCAGGCGGCCATGCGGGAGGCGGAGGCAGAAATGCTGGCAGCCGGTATCGTGGCCGTGGGTGATATTTGCAATGGCGCAGATTCGGTGGTCGTCAAGTCTCAAAAACAACTATATTATTACAATTTCATTGAGTTGCTGGGCTGGTCGCCTTCCCAGGCCATTACACGCTTCATTCAGGGAAAAAAGCTGGCTGCCTTGTTTTTACAAAGTCTACAGGATGAAACGCATTTGTCGCTGAATCCACATGCCCCCTATTCCATCTCACCCGAACTCTGGAACCTGATGATTCCGGAATTTCCAGGCAAAACCATTACCATTCACAACCAGGAATCGGCCGATGAAAATGAGTTTTTTAAATCAGGGGGTGGTGGCCTTTCCCATCTGTATGCGGAGCTAAAAATAGATAATGTCCACTTTAAGGCTCCGGGTATCTCTAGCCTTAGTTTTTATTTGAATAGGCTAAAAACAGCTTCCCGGATCCTGCTCGTGCACAACACCTATATGAATAAAGCGGATATTGATCAGGCGCTTTCCTTCCACGAAGGATTATATTTTTGTTTATGTCCAAATGCAAACCAATTCATTGAAAACAGGCTGCCGGATATTCCCGCCCTGATCAAAAAGAACAGCGCTGTGGTTCTGGGAACGGATAGTCTGGCCAGTAACACACAATTGAGCATTTTAGAGGAGATAAAAACGGTCAAACGACATTTTCCAAATATACCCACATCCAGCATGCTGACCTGGGCTACATCCAATGGTTCCCTCGCCTTGTCGTTCGAGGAAAAACTGGGTGATTTTACAAGAAATAAAAAACCCGGAATCGTTTTGATTGAACATCTTACCCGCGGCGAGATTGGTGCAGAGAGCAGCTGTAGAAGAATAGTGTGAGAGTATGGGAGTATGGGAGTATGGGACAGCATTCAGAACATCACTCCCATACTCTCATACTTCCAAAAGCGTTCTTAGTACAGGCAGCGTTCTAAGCGGGCTGAAGCCCGGAATATGAATGGAGTAAAAATACTCGTATGCCTCCATCAGTTGTCTTCTCTTTTCCTTATTCAATGGTAAATCTCCCAGTTCGACCGGTTGCATAATCTTGAGCAGATGGGAACTGATGCCACTCAGGGGATTTTCAAGATAATGTGTATGATTCGGCCTTTCTTCAGTAAAATATCCTTCATGCAAGTCGAGGTGTATTCTTTTTTCCGAATAATTGTCGTCGATCCGCAAACCAAAAAATCCCGCCAGGTGAAGTGCAAAAAACAATGGAAAATTGGCCTGGACTTTCCCGTCGGCCTGATCGAGACCGGTAAGTGAGTCTTCCATGAAATAAAATAGTTCCGGATTAGGCTCCGGTTGTTTAAGGCATTTCTGCAGAAGTTCGATCATGAACAAAGCCACCGCATGAGTAACCACATCAGAGAAAATGTACTGGTACAAATAATTCCAGTTGTATTCTTTCAGCCTTTGCAGGTTCTTGCTTTCCTGGTGATAGATCACCAGGTCCAATATGGCTGCGGGTTGAAACAAGCCCGCCCTGTTGCCGGTTTTGCGGGACTGGCTTCGAACACCGTTCACCAGGTAAGATTGCAATCCGAAAAGTTCGGTGAGGATGGTCACAATGATACTGGTCTCCCCATATTTCACAGAGCGCAGTACAATACCTTTTGTTTTGTGAATCATGTCCAAACGGATTCCCGCGAAATTCGGTTAAAATAAGTTTCTTTGCCGGGCAAAAGGCCAGATTATCAAAATATCATTCCGATGTGGAAACGAATTGCTGTTTTTGTTTTGAAGTACCGCTTGTCCCTGCTGCTGCTGATGGCTGCAGTATTTGTATATGCCGCGTACCAGGCTTCGAAAGTGGAGTTAAGTTATGAGTATACAAGGGCCATTCCGACGGATAACCCGAAGTACCAGGCTTATCAAAATTTCCTGAAAAAATTCGGAGACGATGGGAACCTCCTGGTGATCGGTTTTGAGACTGACCGGTTATTCACCAAAGATATTTTTAACGATTTCCAGCAACTGAGCAGTGACTTGAAAAAAATAAAAGGAGTGGAACAGGTTCTGAGTATTCCTGACGCCATTGTGCTGATTAAGAATGAGAATACAGAGAAACTCGAAGTCAGGTCGATATTTAAAGGGCCCTTCACATCTCAGGATTCACTGGACAGTGCCCGGAGAATTTTTGAAAATCTGTTGTTTTACCGGGGTCTGCTCTATAATCCGCAATCCCGGGTCTACATGACAGCAGTGAGTGTAAATAAACAGATCATGAATTCCGCTGGCAGGACCGCAGTGGTTGCCAATATTGTGAATGCCGGAAACCGGTTTGGCCTCGCGCATCAGGTCGGGATGCATTACAGTGGTTTGCCACTGATCCGAACCAATATGGCGACCAAGGTAGCATCAGAAATGAAATGGTTCCTGCTGGGGTCTGTATTGCTCTCCGCGTTGATCCTGTTGATTTTTTTCAGGAGTGTCAGTAATATGATCATGTCTCTTGCGGTGGTGATCATGGGCGTTGTTTTCAGTCTCGCCACCATGCATCTGTTTGGATACAAGATCACCCTGCTCAATGCACTGATACCCCCGTTGATCGTGGTGATCGGCATTCCGAATTGCATTTATTTTCTGAATAAATACCATACGGCTTTTCGCGATACCGGTGAAAAGAGAATGGCGCTGACGGAGATGATCAGTAAAATGGGAATCGTGACCCTGTTTTGCAATATTGCAGCTGCCATTGGTTTTGGGGTATTTGCCCTGACCAAGAGCGCCATCTTAAAAGAATTCGGCGTTGTGGCCGGCATTAACATCATGCTGCTTTTTTTTATTTCCATCATTCTGATCCCCGCAATCCTCAGTTATCTGCCGGATCCGAAAGAGCGGCACACCAGATACCTGACCAATTCATGGCTGGTTACCCTGTTGGACTGGCTGGAAATTTGGGCCCTCCACCACAAAAAAATGATATTCATCAGTACGCTGGTCATACTGGCCTTTTCCATAGCGGGCATCACCCGTTTGCGGTCAGAAGCTTTTATTCTGGATGATCTGCCCAAAACGGATCCGGTGTACGCCGACCTCAAGTTTTTTGAAAAGCATTTCAAAGGGGTTATGCCACTGGAAATACTGATTGATACCAGGAGAAAAAACGGAATGCGGCTAAATATGCTTGGAAACTTTTCTAAAATCGACAAACTCTCTTCCCATATCGATTCAAATGCCTTAATGGCGCGGCCAATCTCCATTGTGGAAATGTTGAAATTTGTCAGGCAGTCTTTTTACAACAACGACTCTTTGAAATACGGACTGCCCAACGATTTTGACCTTCCTTTCCTCGCTCCCTATTTAAGCATAAAGACAGACAGCGCCAGCAAACCCAATGGGGTGACGAAACTTACCAGGAGTTTTGTTGACAGCAACAGGCAAACCCTTCGCATCAGTGTAAATATGGCAGATGTGGGTTCCATCCGGCTGCCGCTGATCCTGGCTGATGTGCAAAAACGGGCAAATGAATTATTTGATACAGCGCATTATCAAATAGAATTTACGGGAACAACGGTTACCTTTCTTGAAGGAAGTGCGTTTATCATCAGCGGACTGAAACAAAGCGTTGTCTGGGCTTTCCTGCTGATCGCAGCTTGTATGTTGTACTTGTTTCGCAGTTTCAGGATACTGATTTGTTCCCTTTTGCCCAATGTGATTCCCCTGGTCATCACAGCGGGCGTAATGGGTTGGGTCGGGGTCCCGCTAAAACCTTCCACTGTATTAGTCTTCAGCATCGCACTAGGAATCGCTATTGATATTACCATCCGGTTCCTGGTCAATTTTAAGCAGGACAGTTATGCCGGGCATTCCGTAACAGCCACCGTGATCAAAACCATTCATTCCACCGGGATTAGTATCGTATACACTTCCCTGGTTCTAATTGCAGGTTTTGTGATTTTCTGTTTTAGTGGTTTCGGAGGCACACAGGCACTTGGCTGGCTTACTTCGTTAACGCTGGTTATGGCGACGGTTACGAATCTTGTATTCTTACCGGCTTTACTTATTTCGATCAGCCGGAGGAAGAATAATGTGGCGAATGTGGAATTGTGAGAAAAGAGTGAGGGTGGATATTAAATAAGGAAATGATAATTAGAAAATATGGGTTTGAATTCGTCCTTTTCAAATTATCATTAGACATTTCATTTCCACTTTCTCACATACGCACAATTCCATCCCGTCTGCGGCGGGACCACATTATGAAAATGTGTTAGTTAAGCACTTGTTTGAGTTTTGCATCAAGATCTTCACCCCGAAGTTCCTGCGCGATCACCTTTCCTGACGGATCCACGAGCACGTTAAAAGGGATACCCTGAAAGCCAAAAGTTTCTACAGCCTGGCTGTTCCAGTATTTGAGGTCACTCATCTGGGGCCAGTTGAGGTGATCCTGAATGATGGCTTTTTTCCAGGAATCCCTGTCCTTATCCAGCGACACGCCGAGTATGGTAAAATTCTTCGCCTTGAAATCACCATAAGCTTTCACTACGTTGGGATTCTCCATGCGGCAGGGTCCACACCAACTGGCCCAGAAATCAATGAGCAGGTATTTCCCGCGAAATGAACTGATGGAAAGGTTCTTCCCATTCAGATCCTGCATGACAAGATCGGGCACTGTTTTGCCAACCCATGAATCGCCGGATGAAGGCTGTGCCGCCTGCTGCTGACTTCCTTTTTCCATTTCCGCTAAAAATGCATTGCCCGGAAAACGGCTCTTTAAGTTATTCAACGAGCTATCCATCTCGGAGGGCGGAAGACTTCTTGATGCCCATCCGAGAGCAAGTACACCCAGGGTTGCGTTGTTTGTAGTCCGGATAAAATTTTTCAGATAGTTGTTTAATTCCAGAATGGCCGTGTTCTTGGTAATATTGGTCGATACCAGGATACTGTCTGGTGCATTTATTCTTTTAAGGCTGTCCAGATTATTGAAGGCTGCCTGAATTTCATTGTTCTTGCGACCTAAATTGTCCAGTAGTACCTGCAGTTCCCGGCTTGCCTCGGAACCGCTTACCGTATAAAAGTCCCTTGTTTTGCCGAGGTCTGCGCTTATCTGTATTTCTGAAGCATCGTTGATCAGTGGAATGGCCAATGCGTTCTCTCCAATGATCAGTTCAAAAATACCCTGCTCCTTAGTCTTGCCGTGAAATACCAGGTTGCCTGAACTACCCGACAATTTTTGAGAGTCGATAATCACGGGCAACTGTGATTTTCCATAAACGATTTGCTCAAGGAAAACCCAGCTGTCTGCCTTACCTGCATTCTGTGTATTTGTCCAATGATCTGCGTTGCTATAAGCAAGCTTTATTTCGAATCCATTCGTATTTCCACTCTTACAGGAAACAAACAGGAGTATCGAAAACAGAACAGTTACATTTATCTTTTTCATACTGAATATTGAAGGTTATTTTTCTAATTTTTGGATGAGCAGCTGGTTGGTTAACTGGGGATCCGCTTTCCCTTTGGAAATCTTTTTCACTTCTCCGACAAACAGACCCAGTAATCCTTTCTTGCCTTTTTTATATTCCAAAACTTTGTCGGGCATCTTATCCATGGCCTGATTGACCCATTCCATGATCTGGGACTGGTCATCTGTCTGGATCAGATTCATGCTAATCGCCAGCTGCAGGGGGTCGGTACCTGCACCTGAAACCAACTCTGGAAAAATCCGTGAAGACGCGGTTGAAAAATGAACCCTGCCTTCTTCTACCAGAGCAATGAGTGAAGCCATAAGTTCCGGTTTCAAAGGGAAATTTGAAATAGTCATGCCGGTTTCATTCAGATAAGATTTTACCGGACCCAGCAGCCAGTTGGCCGCAGCTTTATAAAATGGGGTAAACCGGATCAGCGATTCAAAATAATCGGCTGTTTCTTTAGCATCTGTAATGACTTCAGCGTCGTACCGGCTCAGAATATACATTTCCATATACCGGGCTATCAGTTGTTCAGGCAGTTCGGGGATGGTTTGTTCAATCTTGTGCAGCAATTCCGCGCTCACTTCGAAAGGAGGCAGATCAGGATCGGGAAAGTATCGATAGTCGTTCGCTTCTTCCTTGGAACGGAGAGAAAAACTGCTCCCGTTCACCGCGTCAAAACTCCGGGTTTCCTGATTAATGGATTGGTTATTATCTGCGAGTTCCCGCATGCGGTTTGCTTCAAAGTCTATGGCCCTTTTTACATTTCGTATAGAGTTCAGATTTTTAATTTCCACTTTAGTGCCCAATGCCCTTTCTCCGGTTTTCCGGATGGAAACATTTGCATCACAACGAAGACTTCCTTCCTCCATATTGCCATCGCAGATTTGCAGATAGCGTAGTATGCGCCGGAGGTTGGTCAGGAAAGCCACAGCTTCATCCGAGCTGCTCAGACAGGGTTCGGTTACGATTTCTATCAGGGGCACGCCTGCACGGTTAAAATCCAGACTGGTATACTGATCGTCCGGGTTGTGCATACTCTTGCCGGCGTCTTCTTCCAGATGAATACGGTTCAGAAATATTTTTTTGTTTTCGGTTGAGACGGAAATATTTACATATCCCCCTTTACAAATGGGTGTTGTGTGTTGCGAGATCTGGTATCCTTTAGGGAGATCAGGATAAAAATAATTCTTGCGGGCAAAATAATTCCAGGTTTCAATTTCCGAATGACAGGCCAGGCCCATTTTAATGGCCATATGCACGGCTACTTTATTCAGTACAGGCAAGGTACCGGGATAACCCAGTGTAACCGGGCTGATCAGTGTATTCGGTTCAGCACCAAAAACCGTTTCATCGGCACAGAATAATTTGGTTTTTGTCAATAACTGGGCGTGAACTTCAAGCCCTATGACCGTTTCATAAACTTCTGGATGCATAACATTATTCGGAAAGTTCCGGTTACAAAGAAAAGCGCAAAGAATGGCCAGCTTTCAGCCGGTTCTTTGCAGTAGCCGTGAACCAGTTCTATCCGGTGCACGAAGGTAAAAAAATGCGGGAAGTATTTATGAATTCATTTGCCCTTTATAACTCAGCGGTTTTAAGTTTCCTGGGTATTTTAACATCCATTTCCTGTGTTGCAGTACCTCGTTGAATTTTCACTTTTACTGAAGGTTTCTGACGGGCTTCCTGGAGGTCTTCTATCAGCTCGTTGGTACTGTTTACGGCTTTACCGTCAAATTGAAGGATAATATCCCCCTTTTTCAGACCCGCTTTGAATGCTGCAGAACTGTCTTCCACCTCG
>DATCAO010000431.1:0-5158 GCA_036512575.1 Puia sp. | reverse complement strand
TGATCCGGAAACGGAAGGTATCGTCATGATCGGAGAAATCGGCGGAAGTATGGAAGCCGAAGCCGCACGCTGGGTCAGGGCGAATAACCGCAAACCCGTTGTCGGATTTATCGCCGGACAAACCGCGCCGCCCGGACGCCGCATGGGCCACGCCGGCGCCATCATCGGAGGTGCTGATGATACGGCTGCCGCCAAAATGAAAATCATGACTGAGTGCGGCATTGAAGTGGCGCAGAGCCCCGCGGATATCGGAGCGACGATGGCGCGTGTGCTGAAAAACAAAAAAGCATAAAGCTTAAAGCATAAGGCATAAAGCGTAAGGCTTAAAGCATTTTTAAAAGATAAAGTCCTCCTGATATCAGAAGGACTTTTTTTATTTCAACAGCCTTACGCCTTACGCCTTACACTTTACGCTTTATGCCTTACGCTTGATTAATATCCATAAACAACCACTCTCCTCGGCGCACAAAAAGGCGCTGCACGGTAATAGTAATGATCGCGGTAGTAGTCGCGGCGGTCGCCTCTGAATTCGCGATGATCGCGGCAGTAACGCTGATATTCGTCTTCCCTCCAGTCGCGATGTTCCCTGCAAAATCTTTCGTATTCATCGGCCCTCCATTCCCCGCGTCCGTCGTAGCGGTCGTGTCCATAATGATTGTAGTCGTAGTTAACGTAAGCCCTGCCCGGTATCACTACCTGGCCCTGGATGGCAAAATGAGGGGCGGAATAGTCTCCGCCATATTGTGCCTGGGAAACGGTGACCAGGAAAACCGAGGCAACGATCAGGATTGGAAATTTTGCTTTCATAAAACAAATTTTAAGGTGAATAAAAGCTTACCCTTCTAAGAGGTCCGGCCACTGCGATTGTTTAACTTGGGATCGTTATAATTCCGTTAAAGGATATGCAATCAGGAAGAAACTGCATCTAAGGCCTAACGCGGAGGGCTGAAGGCTTAACGCTTAAAGCCTAAGGCCCTTTGGGCGCCGAATCCCGCCATGGCGGGAGAAGGTGTCTAACGCTGAACGCTAAAGCCGTTTAAGATGATTCAACCTGAACCCGGGAAGTTTTCTTTCCTGCAAAACCTAAAACAAATGTTTTTGAAGTCGCTCCTGCTCACTTCGGTTATCCTGCTCAGTTACCAGGTCTTTTTTGGCCAGTCAAATTTTCCATACGACAATGAATGGAAACTGATCGATTCGCTGCTGCATAAAAAAAACCTGCCCAAGTCAGCCCTCGTCGAAGTGAACAAGGTATATGCCGCTGCAAAAAAAGAACAAAACGAAGCCCAATGGGTAAGGGCAATTATCTATAGAAATTATGTAAATAAAACAGAAGATCGGAATATCAACCAGGTGGTGGCGGAATGGGAACAGGAAATTTCCGCTGCGCCGCCCCGGGTATCTGCCCTTTTGAAAAGTGTTGAGGCAGAAGGATTATTTCAATACATGCAGGAAAATCTCTATCAGTATCAGTTCAGGACAACTATTGTTGCTGATACTTCATCAGATATTTCTACCTGGACCGTCAACAAGCTGAATCAAAAGATCCGGTTCTTATACCTGGCCTCACTGGAAAATCCCGAGCTGCTGAAAAAAACACCGGTGGACCTGTACGAAGCGGTACTTATGAAAGGCAATGCCCGTGAGCTCCGGCCCACCCTGTATGATTTACTTGCCTGGAGAGCACTCGATTATTTCCGTGCTGAGACACCCGATGTCCTGGTAACCACAGATGATCGGTTGATGGATAATCCGAACCTTTTTTCCGAAGCGCTTTTTTTTCAGCATTTCGGTTTTACAAGCGAGGGCAGCATTTCAAACCACCTGACGGCCATCAGGATTTACCAGCAGCTGCTGCGTTTTCATACCAAGGATGTTCGGCTGGATGCCTGGATCGACGCAGACATCAGCCGGATACAATTTGTATATCAGTATGCGCAGATGCCGGATAAGGATTCCCTTTACATGAATGCCCTCGGACGGATCACCAGTCAGTTTGGTACATTATCCATTTCCTCCCAGGCCTGGTATCTGCAGGCATCCTGGTGGGCGGAGCAGGCCGATTCTTATAAACCATTGAAGGACACAACACACCAATATGATAATCTGCGAGCAATTGCCCTTTGCGAACAGCCTGTAAACCATCCTGATTCGAGTGAAGGCAAATGGAATTGTGAACAGCTCTTAAAAAAAATCCGCAGACCATCCTTCACCATAGATATTGAATCGGTTAACCTGCCCAAGCAGCCATTCAGAGCGTTGATCACCTATAAAAATATAAATCGGCTCTATGGACGAATCATCCGTATGGACGAGGCGACTAAAGAACTATTCGAAGAACATGCATATGAAGATAAATTTTGGTCGCAGCTGAAACAGAAATCATTTATAAAAAGCTTTCGTCAGGTTATTCCTGAAACTGGAGATTTTCAGGAGCATCGTGTTGAAATAAAATTAGATGCTCTGGAAATCGGACAGTATGCGCTGCTGACCAGTACAGATCCAGACTTCTCAAATCAGGAGGATCTGGGTCTGACAACCTTCTTTTGTTCTTCCATTGCGTATATAAAAAGCGGTTTGGATTACTTTGTTGTCGATCGAAACACAGGACAACCCCTTAAGGGAGCAAAACTGACTACATTTATCCGGAAATGGGTTTCAGGTAAATATGCAAATACTCCTACAAGAACCTATGAGGCTGATGCGAAGGGATATATGCATTTGTTACCACTTCAGGACCACGCCAGCCAGAAACTGGAATTCCATTTCGGAAATGATTTCTTTTCCTCCAGCGAGTACATAAGTTACTATCGCAACTATGAAGAAGCGGGAAAATCTAAAATCAAACTGACCGACTATATTTTTACTGACCGGTCCATATACAGACCAGGTCAGACCGTTTATTTTAAAGGATTGCTCATTTCAAGAGATCCAAAAACAAAAAAGTATCTGGTTGCCAGTCAACAAAAAGCCAAAATATTCCTGAAAGATGTAAATGATCAAATGATTGACTCCCTGATTTTGAAATCAAATGAATTTGGCGCTGTACAGGGTATATTTCACCTGCCGGTTAATCTGTTGGGAGGCGAATTCATCATATATGACGAAATAACAAAGGATGAAATGACATTTTCGGTTGAAGAGTATAAACGTCCTTCGTTCTATGTCGAACTTGATTCTGTAAAAACGACCTACCGCCTGGAAGATTCGATTACCGTTCCGGGAATTGCTCAGGCCTATGCCGGTAATTTCATTGAGGATGCAAAATTCAGTTACCATGTTTACCGGGAAACCGTTTTTCCATACCCCTGGTTATTTCGTTCTTTTCCTTCTGCCGAAGTGGAAGTAGCCCGGGGTGAAGGATTTACAGATGCTCATGGTAAATTCAACATTCATTTTACTGCCCTGGCCGACAAGTCTGTCAGCAAAAAAGTTCAGCCAGTATATCACTACCGGGTGGAGACAACGATTACCGACGGCAACGGCGAAAGCCGATTAGGCTCAGCGACCGTTTCGGCCAGCTATCATTCTTTCGAAATCCTTAGCGTGCTTCCAGACCGTGAAATGGTAGAACAGGACAGTCTGTATCGGATTCCTGTAACAACTAAAAACGCCTCTGGCCTTTTTGTAAAGAAGAATCTGACGATGAACATTTATGCATTGCAGAGTCCAAAGCGACTGATCAGGGAAAGGTATTGGGAACAACCGGATCAATTCGTGATGAATGAAAAAGAGTTTATAAGCTTCTTCCCAAATGATGAATACCGTGACGAGTCTGAAGAAAAAACATGGGATAAGTCTTCAATGGTTTATCAAAGTACCGACAGCTCTAAGGCCGATGGGTTTTGGCCACTGGATAAGAAAGTGGTTAACGCTATGATACCGGGCTGGTACGAATTTGATTTTAGGGCTACAGATATTGATGGTACGGAAATCATAGACAAAAGATTTATTCAAATAAGTGCCAACAACGAACCACCAGGTTTTATCTCTTATAATTTTGTGCCTATTGACCAGGTTGATGGGAATCCCGGCTCAGCGGTGAATATTCAGACGGGCTCAGACGCAAAAAATCTCTATGTGATCCGTCGCAGGCAGGGGTTGAACGATAGCTCGAATAAATATACCTACTACCAGCTGAATGAACAATTCAGGCATTCGGTAATGGATATACATGAAGCAGACCGCGGAGGTATTGCCATCACTGATGTATTTGTTATAAACAACCGAGGGTACACAAGCCATCATGTGATTCGGGTTCCCTGGACAAATAAAGAATTGACGATCTCTTATCTGACCTGGAAAGACAAAACCTTGCCGGGCAACCCCGAACAATGGAAGATAAAAATCAGTGGTGTAAAAAAAGATCATGTGGCGGCCGAAATCCTGACTTCGATGTATGACGCTTCTCTGGACCAGTTTAAAACGCATACCTGGAATATCCCTGGAATTTACCCCATTTATAACGCGGGTAATCCATGGGAGGCGGACGACGGCTTTGGGGATGATCACACCATCATTAAACCACCGCTCAATAACCGGGGAGGGGAAAGAGTAACTGTTCAATATGACGCCCTGATTAATCCTGAATATCGAAACCGGGTGATGATGGCGCACATGAAGTTTGGCGCATCAGGGGCCTCGGATAAAATCAGTTATGTAAAAGACGCTGGCGTCATGGACTCAGCGCCCCCAAAAGTTGAAATGGCGAAATTTGCCGCGCCCAATAAAAAGCAGATGGAAGAGCCAAATGAAAAAGAACCAGGTTCCGATAATCAAAAACCATCGGACAGTCATGTCCAGATCCGAAAAAATTTCAATGAAACGGCTTTCTTCCGATCTGATTTAAAAACTGACACTCAGGGAAACGTCGAAATTACTTTCACGATGCCCGATGCACTAACTCGATGGAAGTGGATGATTCTCGCACACACGAAAGAACTGGCATTTGGTTATTCAGAAAGAGAGATCATTACACAGAAAGAACTGATGATCCAGACGAATATGCCGAGATTCTTCAGAGAGGGCGATTCGATGTTATTGCCCGTCAAAATCGCCAACCTTTCTGCACAAAATATGAATGGCACCGTACAGATCGAGTGGCTGGACGCTGAAACCAACCAGCCGGTTGACCAGCTTCTGGGAAACCTGAAGGGGA
>DATCAO010000430.1:0-3553 GCA_036512575.1 Puia sp. | reverse complement strand
CCGGATTCTCAGTGTTTACGGATGCGTTTTACGTCGCGGAATTTTTGTTGACTGGACAGGTGATATTGGGCGGATTGAAAACGTTCACTTCCATTCTCATTATTGGTTTCATCCTTCCACCAAAGGCAATTGGGACGATGTGTTCAAATATATGCAAGAACATCTGGAAGCTTTTATTTTCGGCCGTACGGACTGGGAATATGTAACCAATACGTTTGTTTTTCCGGCAAAAATCGGATACCATTTTATTAAAACAGTTCAGGGAAATTGCAATGGACAATTTTCAGGTATCGGAGCTGATGCTACCGAGATTGCCCTGTTGGCTGAAAGCATTCAATCCCAGGGATTGTTGATTACCAATGGACAATTCAATAGCCACCATATCGGACAAAGTTCTGAAATCGTAGTCGGACCGGAGTGCCGGGGAAGTATTCGGTTTACAACCTGCGGTTTTTGGGGACCTGCCGAACACAATGCGGTCTTGCAGGGAGACGGGGATGTTTCGTTTCAAAACTGCTATTTTTCCACCAATTTTATTTCAGGTGATTCGCTCCGTCCCAACTATGCTATAGTTGCCTCTCATGGTAAGCTCCAGGTTCAGGCATGCACTTTTGACGGTGCCCAGACCGACGAAACGGGTCAGTGGAATTATTCGGGTGCACAAAAGAAACCCCCTTCAATAAAACTTGAAAAAGGTGTTCGGTTTGCCATTTTAACAGGAAATACCGGATACCACGGTGTATCGATTCTAAACGAAGCGGGAGATCATGCCGTGATCAAAGATAATGAACCACCTATTTAAATCGGATATTCAAGAGTTAAATACTAATACTAAAACTAAAACGCTGCCATCATGGAAAAATTTCAAAATCAAAGAATGGTATCTCTGCTGATGTTTGTTTTTATTACTGTGCTCACACTGTTCTCTACTGTACTCTTACATGCCCAGTCCCGAACGATTTCAGGCCGTGTGACAGACAGAAACGGTAATCCTTTGCAAAACGTTTCGGTGTCGATAAAAGGAAGCCAGGGTGGAACAGTGACCGATGTTCAGGGGAAATTCAGTCTCCCTTCCGATCAGCCTAAGCCCGTACTGCTTGTTTCCCTGATTGGATATCAAAACCGGGAGCTGACTTTTTCAGGAAGTTCTGAAAATATCGTTCTGGAGCAGAATTTTGTTTCGCTGGATACCGCAACCATTTATATAGGGTACGGGTATCAAAGGAGGGCAGATGTGACCGCGGCACTTGGCGTAGTAAAAGGAGAAGCGATAAAGGATTTACCAGCCACCAATGTTGAAGAAGCACTTCAGGGACGGATTGCGGGCGTTAATGTGATAAAAAGTTCAGGAGCGCCAGGCGCTTCTGCAGCTATACTAATTCGGGGTATTTCATCCTTTCACAATATTACTCCGTTGTACATTGTTGACGGGGTACGTTCCAGTGGAGAAAACTTCAATGTCAATGATATTGCTACGATAACTGTTCTAAAAGATGCCAGCGCGGCTGCTATATACGGTTCCGCTGCTGCAGGAGGGGTTATACTGATTACCACTAAAAAAGGCACCAGGTCTCATCCGGTGATTAATTTTTCAGCCCGCTATGGCGTGACGCATCCCATTGTTTTACCCTTACTTGGGCGCAATCAATGGGTTGGGCTAAAACAATATCTGGATCCAACCTACCTGCAGGGTACCAATGTAAATACACTTCCGGATGTCAACTGGGTAAATGAGCTATACAGCAATGGGAATGATCAGAAATATGATTTGTCCATTTCCGGAGGAAACGACTATTCAAATTTTATGGTTTCGGGTTTTTATGATGGTCAGAAAGGTGTATATATTGACAACTCAACATATTTAAGCGGAGCGAGAATCAATTCGGATTTCAATATTACTAAGGCCATCAAGGTCGGTGAGCAGGTATATGCTACTACCCAGAATAACAATCCCACTAATGCCAACCCCCCACCAAATCCTCCGTTCAGAACGGTTCCCATCATGCCCGTCTATGATACAAGCAATACCAGTGGCGGGGGATGGGGAAAAACGCCATCCGGATTTCAGGGAGGAAATGCGGTAGGACAGGAATTGACTTATAAGTCGATAAATAAGTCCAATAATATCCAGGCTAATGCATACGCAGAAGTAAAACTTCCGGCTTACCTGACTTTTCGCGCAACGTTTTCATATAGCTACAACAGCACCACAAGCGACAATTTTCAGGAAACATACAATTTTGGTTCTGTTGTAAATTCTACCAATTTCTTACAGAAAAGCTGGGCTACGACTGAATCTTTTCTTCAAAACTATGTTTTAAGTTTTGATCATACATTTGGCAAACATTCGTTCAACGCCCTGATAGGATATGAACAAATAAGCACAACGACAGATGGAATCAGCGCAACCTATAATAACCAGGCCATACAGCCGAACTTTTCTTTTTTCCCCACATCGCAGTCTGAAGTTACACCAGGACAGCCAACTGGAGCATATGACCCCAATGGGTTGATAAAATCTGAATTTGCAAGACTAAACTACAGTTATGACGGGCGGTACTTTTTGTCAGGAGTTATCCGCCGGGATGGGAACGTTACCATTTTCGGCCCGGATAACCGCTACGGCGTCTTCCCTTCCATCTCTGCCGGTTGGAAGATCAGTGAAGAAAAGTTTTTTAACAGCGCATTAAATATTGTCAATGAATTAAAATTCCGGGGTAGTTATGGAGAACTCGGTAATGATAACACCGGCAAGCCTTATTATTTTGACGTTTATTACCAACCGTTGGGACTGGGAAATAATTTTTCACCCGGCGGTCAGACCTATATAGGATACGGCCTTCCGAATCTGGCAAACGCAGCCATACGGTGGGAAACACTCTATGAAACCAATATCGGCCTGGATGCCCTGTTTATCAATAGTAAACTGAGTCTGTCTATGGACTGGTATAATAAAACTTCCAAAAATCTGCTCTATGATATTCCGCTACCTCCCAGTACGGGGTTTTCCAACAACTATACGGACAACATTGGTTCAGTAAACAACAAAGGATTCGAATTCACGATTGGATATCATGACAAAGCAGGCGCATTCAATTATTCGGTAAGTTTTAATGGGGCCTTTAACACAAATAAAATTCTGTCGCTCGACGGTACACAGATCGGGCAGTTCCAGGATGGTTCCACAGATGAAGGGGGAGGATACGGCGTCACTTCGGGCCAACCCATCACCATGAATATGGCGGGTCATTCATTTGGAGAGTTTTATGGCTATAAATCCACAGGCTTGTACAGTTCCAACCAGCAGATAGCCAATAGTCCCCAGTTTCCGGGGCAGACAGCTAACCTGGGCGATCTGATCTTCAGTGATGTCAACAAAAGCGGTAGTCTAAGCGACAGCGATAAAACATTTATCGGAAATCCCAATCCAAAATTTGTTTATGGTGTTTCAATTAATCTAAACTGGAAAGGACTGGATTTATCTTTGTTGTTTAACGGTGTTGCCGGTGTTGATTTATATAACGGCATTAAAGGATATTCCCAATATCTTTTT
>DATCAO010000429.1:0-3503 GCA_036512575.1 Puia sp. | reverse complement strand
AGGTGTAAAATTCGGTGACAGTTATTTTCAATAGCTCTCAAACATAATAGGGGTGCGGTCCATAAGACGACGTTCGATTCTCCTCACCTCCACCATTGCTCGCCGAATCCCGCTTTTAGCGGGAGAAGGCGTGTTTTTAAGTAGCTGATTATGTTTGAAAGCTCGTGAAACGCAGTGTTTACGGGCTTTTTGCTTTTTAGACTCCACCGGATTTCACCGAAAAATACCCTTGTTGAGGTGTAAAATTCGGTGACAGTGATTTTTTAAAAGTTACTGTCACCGAATGCCTCGCAAGTTATTGCACTTTCAAAATCTTCATTTTTTGAACATCCTGCCTTCTGTATGGCGAAATAGTATTTTTATATATTTAAAATACAACGGATATGGGAACGAATCTCAGTATGCTTTTTTACACTAAGAAAAAGTAAAAACAATCAAAGGCACTCTGCGTCAGATATTTTTTTTTCTTTTGGTTCTGGGGCCGGCAGTTTATGGCCAGGTTGGCGGGACCTCAGGCTCAAGCCAAGGCAGTGTATCGATAGAACTGAAAATTGATACGGCTAACTGGCACTGGGAAATTTCCATTACAAACAAGATTCCCAATAGTTATATTAAATTAGACGAACCTGGCCTTAACTATTGGCGTTCGCCCTTTAAACTATATGATTCCTCTTTACGTGAAATGACTTCCAGGTGCATAATTTTCGACCCATATATCGAAAAACTGCACAGCAGGTCAGAAGCAAAAAAAATTACCATTGATTCAACTTCCGGTATGACGAAGATTGTGGATAATAAGAAAATTTCTTCCGGTAATTATCTCACCCTCGATAAATATTTTTGTCGAATCAAACCTGATAATCTGGTAGAATTTGACTACTCTACACCGGTAGTTGTTTACAACATACAAAACAGAAACGAAATCGGTCACTTCAACCTAATGTTTGCAACAGCGAAAATGAATGTTTCCCAATCAAAAATGCTGACTGATTCGGCGAGTTTTCCATTTATTCCCAAATAGTCGCTCTTCCAATTTATTTTTGATATAGAACCGGCGGTTCCGTAAAAATGATATTTTAAAATACCAGGCCCGCCGCCTCCAGTCCTGATCCGACTGCCTGAATAAACTCTTTGGGATGAACAATCTCTCCGGGTATTTTCTCCTGAAGCCAGACGGCTTTATTTTCGACCGAATTCGCTCCTGCCGGAGCAATCACAAAGTTTAGACCGTCATGGAGATTGATTAAATACCACTTCTGCCTTTTACCGGTAAATGTTCTGGCGATCGCCTGGTGTGTGGTGTTTTTGTATTTGAATGTAATCTTATGCATGACGGATAAAAATAACCAAACCGGGCGCAATTGTCAATGGTAAAAACTACACGTAAACTTCCAAAAAATGCGGGAAAATATCGGGGCGCTGTTATAAGTTGGTGACGGGATATTGATGAGTTCTGGCTGAAAATATTTAAATTGTTTAAAACAATTTTCATTGAACCCGATAGAGAAAAGAGACGAAGGGACCATAACCATTGATACCATCATTCATGCTCCCATAGAAAATCTGTGGAGAGCCTGGACTGATCCTTCCGTTATTTTGAAATGGTTTGGATCTGATCCCGGCGGCAGGGGATTGGAAGCCAATCTTGATGTCAGACCCGGCGGAAGGTTCAAAATCACTTTTGCAAATGCTGATCATGCCGAACATACCTGCTCGGTGTTTGCGATGAAGTGCAGGAATTCAGTAAATTGAGTTTTAGCTGGGAATGGAAGAGCGAACCCGGAGTTGTTTCCTTCGTTACTTTGTTACTGACTCCTGAAAATAATTTTACGCGGATGCATTTCGAACATACTCATGTCGGCCATGCATCTAAACATGCTTACACTCACGGATGGCGGACCACGTTCATAAAACTTGAACAAGTTCTTATTCAGCAGGAAAAGTGGTAACCAGCGCGGTACACCCGGGGATTTTATATGTAAGGAATTGTGAAAAAATGGGCTTTAACTTTTCGGATGCACCTGTCTGTTATAAGTTCCCATAAATTTGGTTACACCAAATTTTCTGCTGCTTATGAAGATGGTGATTCCTGTTTCATTTCTCCTGATTAGTTCTGTATATTATATTTCCTGCGGCAAGTGTGGGTGTGGTTATTTTCCGGAGCCTGGTAATTGGGCCAAGGTTTCGGAGCTCCCTTTAAACGGAAGGAGTGAAGCGGTCAGTTTTACGATCGGGAATTTCGCTTACCTGGGTTCCGGCCTGGATAGTTCCAATGGATCTCTGGGAGATTTTTGGAAATACGATCCAGTGAAAAATAGCTGGGAACAGGTAGCCAGTCTTCCAAAGGGAGCTGAAAGGAGTTCGGCTGTCGGATTCTCTGTTGGTAACACAGCAATCTGCGGAACAGGTTTTAATGGATCGAATTATCTCAATGATTTTTACCGGTACGATCCCGTTTCAAATTCCTGGACTAAAATCAATTCGGCATTTCCCGGAAAAGCCCGGTCCGAGGCAGTGGCATTCGGCATCGACAGTTCAGGGTATGTGGGAACCGGATATGATGGCAACAACGCCCTGGCTGACTTTTACCGATACAATCCATCGGACGACTCCTGGACATCCATTCCATTCAACGAAGTTGCGAGGTACAGTTCGGTGGTTTTTGTTTTTAACAAGAAAGCTTATCTGGTCACGGGAACGAACGGAAATACGCTGGTGAGCGAGTTTCTGGTATTTGATCCGGCTAAAACCTCTGGCAACTGGACTCCGCTGCAGTCAATTACCAATGCCAGTTCAGACGCCTTCGATGATTCATATACCACGATCATGCGACAGAATGGTGCTGCATTCCTGATCGGAGATAAGGCCTATATCAGTACGGGGGAAGACCGGGGTTCTCCCTATACGTATACCTGGGAATATGATTTTGCTGTTGACCTCTGGGTAGAAAAAACACCGTTTGAAGGTCCGCCGGTCACGGGTGCTGTCGGAATCTCTGTCAACAACCGCGGTTTTATTGCGACAGGCAAAAATCAGCGTACCGTTTCCGATTTTTCCTGGGAGTTTCAGCCAAACCTGGTGATGAATCCCAATGACAATTGAGTTAAAATAGTCTTTCAGCTTCACAGTAATTTTTCCAAAGTCAAATACCAGACTGCGTTGTGAATGAACATTTTCAAATCCCTAAGAGTTAACACTTAGGACTCCAATAAAAAATACCTATAATTTAAATAAAAAGCTGCCTTTTTCGTTGTAGTATTTCGAATAATCATCATTGAAGAAATTGATAGCCCGACTGGTTTTTGCCGTTTTTCTTTTTGTTGGCTTCTTCGGCTGTGCCAAAAATGAAGGCGCGGACAATTGCACACAAATTCAGCAGGTCGCCATTGTAGCTGCTAAGAACAGTGTTTATACAGGGGATACGATTTGGCTGAAGACCAATCTCATTCCACCCATTTCCTTATTCAACTGGTCGAGAGGCGAAAATTCCAACCTGACCTGGA
>DATCAO010000428.1:0-2968 GCA_036512575.1 Puia sp. | reverse complement strand
AGTCGAAAGATTTTCTGGAAACGCAAATTGAATTGACCAAGCTGAAAGCAATAGATAAATCTGCAGATGTTGTGTCGACGGCAATCGTTATGGTCTCGATCATTTTTCTGGGATCCCTGTTCGTCATTTTTATCAGCATTGCTTTTGCCCTGATGCTGGGCAGCTGGCTCGGTTCTGCACATTATGGGTTTTTGATTGTGGGGGCAGTATATGGGTTACTTCTCCTGTTGATTTTTATAAAAAAAGATAAGTGGATCAAAACGCCCATTGCAAACAGTCTGATCAATAAAATGCTGAAATAGTTTTCTTATGTACAAAAAGCCGGAAAATGCTCAGGACCTTTCAAGGGCAATCGCTGAGCTGGAGTTGACCGCTGCTGCTCAAAAAAAAGAAATAGATAACACCTTTGTTGTCGTTACAGAAAACCTGAAACCCGCAAATCTGGTAAAAAGTGGCGTCCGCTCTGTTTTATCCGGAACGCATAATGATGAACTGGTGAATATTCTGATCGGGTTGGGCACCGGTTTTATCAGCCGTAAACTGCTTCTTGGAAAACCTCATGGATTTGTTGGTAAAACCGTGGGAAAGGCCCTCCAGTGGGGAATGGCCGGGTTGGTTTCAAAAAATGCGGAAGGCATAAAGGAAAAAGCTGGGATGGTGATTGATTGGATTTTCAGGAAAAACAAATCAGGCTCGAATCATATTCCTCCTCCCGTTGCAAAATCAAAATAATCCATTTCAATCCTTCCTTAGGAATTAAACGTGTTTTCCACCTTACGCATGAAACTGGAAACGGGCCCTTCCATTTTCCCTGTCCTGTCGTCCAGATTATTATTCTGCAATATACCACCCAGTTCCAGCGAAGGGGGTAAATACAAGAGGGTTTCCCTTTTATGAGTCGCTACAAAACGTCGTATATGACTTTCAGTAGGTGTCTCTCCAAGTTGTTCCCGGACAACCCGCAGGGATTCGGATGCGATATGATCCAATTCCTGCTTACTGTTCTTATCCTGGTTTTTTGAATATTCTTCAATTTGTTTAATAACAACATCAGCAGACTGATCAAAAATCCTGTCCATTAAACCCGCTGGTGACGCTGCGAACAGCGTCTCCGGATCCGGGTTTTGTTCCAGGCGATTAAAAATGCCCAGCAGGATGGCGGGAATTGCCGCCTGAGCCAGGGCATTATTTCCCAGCAACTGATCTTTGCCCGGAGCCTGCTGGGTATTGGGATCTATTTTCTCCAAAGAACTAAATCCCAGATTTTTTTGAATGATTTGTACGATATGCATGAGGACATTTTTTTTATGATGGTAATGGGTTGAATAAAAATGACGCACAGCCATTTGGCCATGAGCGTTCAGTTTTTCTGAGATGGCGTTTACGCCCTCCTGATTAACCCCAGTAATAGCGAGATGATGGCAAACACCAGCAAAATATGAATCAACCCGCCGGCGCTATAGACAAAGAAACCCAGAATCCATCCGATGATAAGGATTACTGCAATGAGATACAACAGACTACGCATAAAATGATTTGTGGTTGAACAATGTTGATACAGGATAACGGTGTCAATTTCGTGCCAGCCTGGGTTTTTGGCTAGTGCATTGACTTTCGTCAACAAAAGCAATATAAGGAAGAGAAAGCATGTAGATGATTCTCCACAATAAAAAAAGACAAGAGATTTGAAATAAATTTTATGAACAGTTGTTATATTTGAATACCCCGAAATGATCCAGTTGGTATTACCGCGTAAATCAATAAATGGAAAACCAGTCTTATAACGGTAAACGCGTACTCATCATTGATGACGAAACAGATTTTTGCCTGCTCATGAAAAATTATTTCGTTAGAAAAAATTATGAAGTTCATATTTTTCATACACTGCAGGAGGGGATGAAAAACCTGGATGCCATCAAACCCGACATTATTTTTCTGGATAATAATCTGCCTGATGGATTGGGTTGGGAACAGACCGAATATATCGTTCAGCATTTTCCGAAAACGCGCATTAACCTCATCAGTGCGTATCAATACGATCACAGCATTACAGACAGACTTTCTTCTGTAAGGATCTGGGAAAAACCCATTAGTTTAACGGATCTGAATAAATACCTGAACTAGGCTTAACGCTTAAGGCGTGAGGCTTAAGGCATAGTGGAATAGTTAATAATTGAAATTATCCACTTACTGTTTTCAGGCTTTCAACCTGCACGGGCAAGCTGATCTTCACTTCATGATTGATGCGGTCATTGACCATCAGCAAATCTTCAGATTCCTGTTCCAGGTTGTCCACGACGAGTTTAAATTGTTTGATATCGTTATTCCTTTTGAATTGCAAATCATATACGGTTTCCCCAAACCGGTAGCTGATTTGCCACTCCTGCCAGTGATCGGGAGTGCAGGGTTTGATCGTCATCCGGTTTCCGTTTCTTTTCAGACCAAAAAATGATTCTGCGAGCAGTTGATACATCCATCCTGCCGATCCCGTGTACCAGGTCCATCCCCCCATGCCTTCCCGGTTCTCTACCGCATATACATCGGCAGCAATCACATAGGGTTCAGTTTTATATTTTTTAATCCCGGCCGTCGTATCGCCATGTTTCAGGGGATTAATCATTTGAATTAATTCGTAAGTCGTCTGTTTGTCTTCCTGTGCGGCAGCAGCCATGATCAGCCAAATGGCAGCATGGGTATATTGTCCGCCATTTTCGCGCACGCCCGGAAGGTATCCCCTGATATAACCCGGATTGGGAACAGCCAGATTAAAAGGGGGATCAAATAGCTGGATCACGGACTGTTCTTTTTTAACGAGGAATGTATATGCCGAATTCATCGCAGTCAGGCTGCGTGTTGCCTGTCCGCCTCCGGACAAAACAGACCAGCTTTGCGGAATGGAATCAATTTTACATTCAGCGTTATTGGCAGAACCCAGCGGTGTGCCGTCGTCAAAAAATGCCCGCAGGTA
>DATCAO010000427.1:0-3663 GCA_036512575.1 Puia sp. | reverse complement strand
GGCAGGATGGACGATGCGCGTAAGGCAGTACAAATGTTTGTGGCGGATGATTATGAAGAAGCTTTGTCCTACGCTAAATTATTACACGCCGACAATACAGACCGTCGCGAAACAGATACATTGATTACCGAAGAGGCGCTTGCCCTGATCGATGCCGATGATCATTTGCGCAATCGCAAATCAACTGTTGTGTACCAGTCGCACTGGCATAAGGGCGTCGTGGGGATTGTTGCTTCCCGCCTGATAGAAAAATATTACCGGCCAACAGTCGTGCTAACGCAAAGCGGCGAATTTGCTTCCGGCAGTGCCCGGAGTGTACCGGGATTTAACCTCTACGAAGCACTACATGCCTGCAGGGAATACCTCCTGGGTTATGGCGGACACTTTGCAGCTGCAGGTATGACCCTCGCCACAGAAAATATTGAACGATTCAGCGAAAAATTTGAAAGCGTGGTTTCCGAAACCATAAACCCGGGTTCCCTGGTTCCGGTACTGGAAATAGATGGCGTTGCGCGTTTCGGTGAACTGGATTTTCAATTGTACAGGATCATTCAACAGATGGAACCCTTTGGACCAGAAAATTTAAAACCGGTTCTGATTGCCCGGGATGTATCAGAAACAGGATACTCGAGACTGCTGAAAGAAAAACACCTGCGTGTATTTCTCCGGCAGGATGATTTGATCATGTCCGGAATTGCATTCAATATGGCAGACAAATGGCCGCTCATTCAGTCGGGACAACCCCTGGATGTCGCTTTCACACTCGATCTGAATGAATGGAATGGAGAAAAAAACCTGCAGTTGAAGATTCTTGATTTTAGGCTTAAGGCTCAAGGCGTAAGGCTTAAGGCGTAAGGCTTAAGGCGTAAAGACTAACGCTTAAGTCTAAACGCAATTAAACCCATCAGGAGCCTTTTGCCTTAAGCCTTGAGCTTTGAGCTTTGAGCTTTTTATGCCTCCAAAATAATCGAACTCTTCTTATTTCCGATCAGCTCAACACTGCGATGTATGAAATCAGTCAGTTCGTTGCCTTTGAGCAGTCCCTGACTCAGGAGTGCAAGATCCGCCAGGTTGTGGACCAGTTTCTTTTGTTTATCAACATCCGTTTCTTCCAGGATATTCGTATAGATGGGATGATTCCCATTTACCGTCAGTGTTACTTCGTCGGGCATGTTGGCATAAAATGCGCCCATGCTGCCGTTCATCGCAGCCATATCTTTCATCCTGCGCATAAATTCCGGCCTCGTTGCCACAACAGGCATGGCTTCAGGACTCAATCCCTTTACCTCAACGGTTACATGCAGAGACGGGATGTCCACCGTAAAGAGCGACTTCAGTTTTTCCGTCTCGTCTTTTCCCAATACGGAATCTGCTGATTCCTTTTTATCAATCAGGTTATCCACCACCTCACTATCCACGCGCGTGAAATGCACCTGATCCCATTTCATTTCCATCTGGTTGATGAAGCCGGCATCTACAATGGTTTCCAGTTTGACCACTTTATACCCCCTGTTCTGCGCAGCCTGGATATACGCATCCTGCTGAATGGGGTTGCTGGTATAAATGATCACCAGTTTGCCGTCCTTATTTTTTTGCAGTGCTTCCGTTTCCTTTCTGTATTCCTCCAGTGTGTAGAATCTCGAACCGCTGGCGTCTTCCATGATATGGAACTTGTTGGCCTTCTCCAGGAATTTATCGTCGGTCATCATTCCGTACTTCACAAACAACCCGAGGCTTTCCCATTTCTCTTCGTATTCTTTTCTCTCCTTATTGAAAATCTCTTCGAGTTTGTCGGCTACTTTTTTGGTAATATGATTATTGATCTTTTTTACGTTGGGATCGCCCTGCAGGTAACTGCGGCTCACATTTAGCGGGATGTCCGGGCTGTCGATCACGCCCTGCAAGAGCATCAGGAATTCAGGAACGATGTCCTTCACTTCATCAGTTACAAAAACCTGGTTGCTGTACAACTGGATCTTGTCTTTCTGGATCTCGTAACTCTGTTTGATTTTTGGGAAATAGAGTATTCCCGTCAGGTTAAACGGATAGTCCACGTTGAGGTGGATCCAGAACAGAGGCGCTTCATTAAAAGGATAGAGTTCTTTATAGAAATTCTGATAATCTTCCGTAGTCAGCTCACTGGGTTTACGCGTCCAGGCAGGAACTGTATTATTGATCTGTTTATCTTCAAAAAATACGGGTATGGGCAGGAAACGGCAGAATTTTTCGAGAATGCCGCGAATCCTGGAAGCATCCAGGAATTCAGAGCTGTCGTCCATAATATGCAGTACGACGTCGGTTCCCCGTTCGGCTTTTTCATGTTCTTCCAGGGTGAATTCGGGGCTGCCATCACATTCCCATTTTACCGGCGCCTGATCTGTCTGGTAGGATTTGGTGATTACCTCCACTTTGTTGCTCACCATAAAGGCTGAATAGAAACCCAGCCCGAATTTGCCGATTATGGCATTTTCGTTCTGTCCTTTATATTTATTTACAAATTCTTCGGCTCCGGACAGGGCCACCTGGTTCAGGTATTTGTCCACTTCTTCAGCCGTCATGCCAATCCCTTTATCAGAAATGGTGATGGTTTTGGCGTCCTTATCCAGCTTCACCTGTATGGACAGCTCTCCGATTTCACCCTTGGCTTCTCCCAGGGAGGCGAGGGTCTTCAATTTTTGGGATGCGTCTACCGCATTGCTAATCAGCTCTCTAAGAAATATTTCATGGTCACTGTACAAGAACTTCTTGATGATCGGGAAGATATTTTCTGTCTGTACCCGGATACTTCCTTTTTGCATGATGGGCTGTTTTAGGCCTGCAGTTCAATTTCGGTGCCATTTGCCGTTGTGCTGACAGGTTGACGGTTAGCGGTTGGCGGTTGACGGCCTTTGATTGGTAATTCGCACCTGAATACCGTCATCCGTCTACCGTCAACCGTCAACCTTTTTTATTCGTTTTCTACACTAAAACCCCTACCTTCGCTGCCCAATTAATTTTTTTACCAAAATCAGGGAAATGAACAATTATGAATTGATGGTGATTTTTACCCCTGTGCTGTCTGAGGAGGAATATAAAGCCGCCCAGAACAAATTCACGGCCTTCGTTAAAGAAAACGGCGGCAAGGTGTTGCACGACAATCCCTGGGGTCTTAATTCACTGGCGTATCCCATCCAGAAAAAAACCACTGGTTTATACTGGGTTATGGAATATGGTGCGCCATCCGACTTCAATGAGAAGCTGAAAATTCAGATTCTCCGCGACGAAACCGTGTTACGTTTCATGGCTACCAGACTCGATAAATACGCCGTCGAGTACAATAACCGAAAGAGAAGTGGTGTACAGCATTACGCAGGAACAGAAAAAGCGGAGGCATAACATGGCAAAGACCAACGAGATCAAATACCTGACCGCGATTAAGACCCAGCAAAGGGCCAAAAAGTTCTGCCGTTTCAAAAAATACCACATCCGTTATGTGGATTACAAAGACGGTGAATTCCTGAAAAAATTTCTGAACGAACAGGGCAAGATGCTTCCCCGCCGCATTACGGGCAACTCGCTGAAATACCAGCGTAAAGTAGCCGATGCGATAAAGAAAGCCCGGCAAATGGCCATCCTGCCTTACGTAACAGATCTATTTAAGTAATACCATCCCGTCCCGCCATT
>DATCAO010000426.1:0-5507 GCA_036512575.1 Puia sp. | reverse complement strand
TGTTCGGTTTCGGAGTTTTTCCGGATCAGGTGCAGCACACCATAGCCATCCAGTTCCGGCATCATGATATCACAGACGATCAGGGAGGGTTTTTCTCTCAATGCGATCTCGACGCCTTTTTTCCCGTTCTCAGCTGCGAATGTTTTATAACCGGCCAGGTCAAGGATTTCGGCTGTATTTTCCCGGATGTCTTTGTTGTCGTCTATGACCAGGATGGAAGCGTTCATACAATTATTCTTTAACCGGTATAGAAAATGTGATTTGGGTTCCCTTGCCCAGGGTACTCTCCAAAGTAATCGAGCCGCCCAGCATGTCGACATACCTTTTTACGATATGAAGGCCCAGCCCGGTTCCCTGGATATTCACGACATTCCTGCCCCTGAAAAAAGAAGTGAACAAATGCTCCTTGTCTTCTTCCGATATGCCCATGCCTTCGTCCTGAACAGTAACAAAGGTGGAGTTGTCTTTGAAAACGCTCGTCACCCGTATGTCGCTGGACGTCTCTGAGAATTTGATCGCATTGGAAAGCAGGTTGAACAGAATATTCCTGATCAGGTTTTTATCACTGGTCATGAATTCAGGGCCTGTGTATATGAAAATAATCTGCTGATCTGTTTTGAGTGTGGGATTCATTTCTTCCATCGTATCGCGGATCAGTTCGGCCAGGTTAAATTCATGCAGGTGAATGCCTATTTTACCCTCGTCCAGTTTACCCAGCGATAAAAAGTCTTCCAGGAGGTTATTCAGGTGTTTTACAGAATTTTTTATTTTTTCAATATGTCTCGATCTTTTTTGGCTGTCATCAGCTGCGGTATATTTATCGATGAGCGAAGCGGAAGACAATACGGTGCTCAAAGGCGTTCTGAATTCATGGGAAGCCATCGAAACAAACCGGCTTTTGATTTCGTTCAGTTGTCTTTCCTTATCCAGCGCCAGGTGTAACTCGTTTTGAGATTCCTCCAGGCGCAGCAGTGCTTCTTTCAGTATTGTTGTCCTTTGTTCCACTTTGACTTCCAGGTCGGCATTCAGCAGGCGCATTTCGTCGGTTACTTTTTCCAGTTGCAATTGCTGGAGAATCATATTTCCCTCAATTTCTTTCCGGCGGGTGATGTCAATTACAAAAGCGATCACATGTCGTTCCTCATTTTGGATGTAGGTGCTCAGGCTCACTTCAACCGGGAAGCTGGTCCCGTCTTTTCTGCCGGCCAGCAGATCGCGGTTTTGCCCCATCTTTCTGTTTGACGGGTCATGGTAAAACTGTTCCCGGTGTTTGATATGTCTTTTTTTGGCGGATGAAGGGATCAGGACTTCGATTTTCTGGCCCTCAAGTTCTTCTGGCGAATACCCGAACATCTGGCATGCGGATGGGTTGATCAGGATGATCAGACCCTGACTATTGGTTACCACGATACCTTCTGTTGCATTTTCAAACAGCGAGGTCAGGTGAACCAGGTTATTGTGCATCCGAAATGTTTTGAACGAATGTACGGATGTTTTAAAGTTGTAAAAGTTTTTGCTCAATGGCTATGGCTTTGGGGAATAATAATTCCTGTTCCAAATACTTATGCTGGAGGAGGTTATTGTACAGTTCTTCCAGTTTTTTATAATGCACCACATAATTCAGGCATGCAATATCGGGCGCGGTAAAATGATTTGTGGCCCCCTGCAATGCATTCAACAGGTCCTGAATCTGCCGGTGTTCTTTCTCAACCAGCGACAGCGGTTTGCGGAGGGTCCTGACAAAAAGATTTCCATAAGGTTCTTTTCTCCGGTAGGCCGAATCAATTTGTTTTATATAGGGGAAAATGATTTCATCCTCATGCTTGTTATGGGTCATCAAAATGCCACCCAGTTCCTCAAACAGTCCCCTCACGTTGATCAGCTCCGGGTATTTATCCTGGTGACCTACCGTAAAAGATTCCAGCGTCGCAGAAAGTTTCGGAATCGTCTGATATAAATAGGTATGATGGATATTACTGATAAAATCAATCAGAAAATCTATTTTCCATTCATCGAAAGGCAGGTCGTTGGAAATCCGAAGATCCCTTGTGGAGACCCTGAGTTCTTCCAATAAAACGTCAAAATTAATGCCCTTTGCCTCACAGGCTGATTTCAGCAGGATATTCCCGCCGCAACAAAAGCTCAGCTGATGTTTCTTAAACACATCTGCTGTGCGATAATCCTTTTTCACCATATCGCTGATAGAACCGTCAAAATTGTCCATCACTCTTTGATTATTGTGTAAGCCACTGACAAATATATTTTTATAAGGATATTATTCATATGATTTTAATCATATGGGAGCCTGTCACTCGTCAGCGTGTATTTTGACCTTGTAAAATATTTTTGATTTTTAATACATCCATATGAGCCAATCTGAGTCACACGCCGATTTTGAGAAGGAACAGGCCTTCGACAGGGATTTTAAGCCCCGGGGAGCCATCGCTTTTTTCATTTTGCTGATTTTGCTCGGTATGGTGATCTGGTATGGGATCTATTTTATCATGCTTGGCAGAATATAAACCTTGTATATGTCTATAATGGATTCTTCAGAAAAAAAGGTCATCGGCATTACCGGAGCCGTACTGGCGCTGTTTATTTTTTCCATTTTATATGCCAGGGGTAAGAATAATGAGCTTCCGGCATGTATACCTTACGACAAGGCCTACCTGGAACCCAAGGTGATTCAACTGGATGCGAAAACCTACCAGGTCTATGCGGTAGCCCAGATGTGGCAGTTCCAGCCTTACCAGATCAATATTCCGGCCGGCAGTGAGGTCGATTTTTTTGTAACCTCCAAAGATGTGGTTCACGGATTCAACATCAGTGAGAAAAATGTGAACCTCATGGCCATCTATGGGAATATCAACAAGACAACAGTACATTTTGAAAAACCGGGAATATATAAGATCACCTGCCATGAATATTGTGGCATTGGACACCAGGCTATGCAGGCCGAGGTTATAGTGAACGAAGTACCAAAAAAATAATCAACCCAAAGCTCATGCAGATTTCTAAATCTTTAAAAAGACTGATTTACTGGGAACTGGGAATTCCGTTGACGCTGTTAACCATCGGAATCTATCATGGTCTGATGCAGACCGTTTACCGGGCCGGCGTGATTCACCAGTCGTCCTTCGCGCACCTGGACTATTACCAGGGACTAACACTCCATGGTGTAATCAATGCGATCGTTTTAACTTCTTTTTTTGCCGTGGCCTTCGGCCATGCCACGATGGCTTTCTATTTAAAGAAAGAACCGCACCGCTGGGTGGCCTGGCTGAGTTTTTGGCTGATGACCATCGGCACCCTCCTGGCTGCCTGGGCCATGCTTTCCGGAAACGCATCCGTATTGTATACTTTTTATCCGCCACTGAAAGCCCATCCATTGTTTTACCTCGGTGCCGCATTGCTGATCGTCGGGTCCTGGGTTCCTTTGTTCAGCTGGGCAAATATGTATATGAGTTGGAAGAAGGAACATCCGGAAACCAAAACGCCTTTGGCCGTTCTGGGCACGCTGGTCAACTTTACGATCTGGTTTGTCTGTACACTGGCCGTGGCTTACGAAGTATTGGTATTATTACTTCCCTGGGCGATGGGATGGAAGCCAACGATAAATGTTACCCTTGCCCGGACCCTGTTCTGGTTTTTCGGACATGCGCTGGTGTATTTCTGGCTGCTGCCCGCCTACATCATGTACTATACGATATTGCCCAAATTGGCCGGCGGAAAATTATTTTCTGACCTTGCCGGACGCATCTCCCTGTTTCTTTTTCTTTTATTGTCCGTGCCCGTCGGCGCACATCATCAGTTCAGCGATCCTTCCATTTCCCGCGGCATCAAAATGTTCCAGGGTTTATTGACTTTCGGTGTTGCCCTGCCCAGTTTTATCACGGCATTTACACTGGCCGCATCGCTGGAGTATGCGGGAAGAAAACGCGGCTCCCGCGGACTGCTTGGATTTTTCGGTAAACTGCCTTACCTCGATTCCAGTCGCTACCTGTTTGCTTACCTGATCGGGGGATTGTTTCTTTTTATTTTCGGCGGACTCACCGGCATCGTGAATGCTTCCGGTGTTCTGAATGCCGTAGTGCACAATACCGCCTGGCTGCCCGGACATTTTCATATGACGGTGGCAGGCCCGGTTTTTCTCAGCATCATCGGCATGAGTTTGTTTTTATACAGCGGCATTTCAGGGAAACCGGTTTTTCTTCCGCGGATCAATGTGATCATTCCCTACCTCTGGGTCATCGGCATTTTGATATTTTCCACCGGACTTTCCTGGGGCGGTTTGATCGGTGAACCCAGGAGAACAAACCTGGGCATGACCTACCTGAATCCAAAAAATGAATTGTTTACACCGGAATGGGTGCCGACAACTACACTGGCGCTAGCCGGAGGAATCATCATGACCTTCGCCGCTCTTTTATTTTTTATCGTTTTCTTCGGAACGATGTTCAGTAAAAAGACTTCAGCTGGGGGACTGGATTTACCTGTATCAGAAGCCCTGCATGATGAGAAAAGAATTCCATTGTTTGATACATTCAAACCCTGGCTCATCATCATGGGGATTATTATATTGATCGCTTATATTCCTGCATTTATCAATGCCACGAGAAACCCGGGACCTGGCGCTCCGCCTTTTTCACCCAACAGTCCGGTTCCGGAGCAGATTTCCAAAACATCGAATCCGTACAATCAATAATCCATATGCGCATGGGACGTGACCTCTTATTATGAAATCATCGAAGACGATATATTTTTTTGTGATCGGGGTGATCATCTTGCCGGTGACCGTTTTCGGAATCACCCAATGGTATGAATCGCGCGTGCAACGATTACCCGTTCTCGGTCCTGAAAAACATCTGGTCGGAAATTTCAGATTTACAAATCAGCTGAGTAAGGTAATCAGCCAGAATGATTGGAAAGATAAGATTGTTGTCGTCAATTATTTTTTTACCAGTTGTCCTTCTGTATGTCCAAAACTCATGCATGCATTACAAAAAGTGCAGGCCCGAGGATCAAAGAATGTACTGATTAATTCCTTCACCGTGGATCCCGTGAGGGACAGTGTTGGTAGACTGAAAGCGTATGCAGACAAACATGGTATAACCTCCGGCTGGTTTCTGTTAACCGGCGACAAGATCAGCCTCTACAAATTTGCCAGAACCGATCTGCTGATTGATGCCACGGATGGTGATGGCGGTCCCGGCGATTTTATACACAGTGATCAACTGGTACTGATCGACCCCTTAAAGCGAATCAGGGGTTACTATGGTGGTACCGATGAAAATGAAGTGAACAGGCTGATCCGGGATATCGATAAACTACAAATGGAATTTAAATTATTAAAATAGAAGCTGAAGCATGAAAAAGAAAATCACGATTTCGGTTTTAACCTTGTTGCTGTCTGTGTTCGTTTTTTCCATTCCACCGTCTGAGGAAGGGAAGATGATATTCACTACAAGATGTGCAAGCTGTCACAATGTAAATAAAATGGTGGTAGG
>DATCAO010000425.1:0-8575 GCA_036512575.1 Puia sp. | reverse complement strand
CATAAATAACAAAGGAAAAATTATCGGTTATACCGCAGGCAACGACATGAGCAGCCGGAGTATTGAAGGCGAAAATCCGCTGTACCTGCCCCAGGCAAAAAGTTATGACGGATCGGCTGCAATCGGACCCTGTATTTATGTTCCCGCATCTCCCATCTCTCCGGACACCGTCATTCACCTGCAGATCAAAAGAGCAGGTAAGGAAATGTATGCTGATGCAACAGCTATAAATAAAATGAAAAGAGGCCACACTGAATTGGTCGGGTTCCTGTTTCGTGAATGTTCATTTCCCTATGGATGCTTTTTAATGACCGGCACCTGCCTGGTACCTCCAAACAATTTTACCCTGAACTCCGGAGATGAAATCATCATACAGATCGATGGAATTGGTGAGCTTAAAAATTTTGTTGAATAATGGATCTCACAGCATCCCAAATTATCGGTTACCGGAATACTCAGGGAAACGGGGCCAGTTTTCAGGCATTTAATCCGGTAACGGGCACCACCCTACCGCCCGATTTCCGGGAAGCAACCGTTGAAGAAATCAATGAAGCCGTTTCACTGGCAGATCATGCTTTTGCAGCTTACAGGAAAACGACGGCTTCTCAGAGAAGTTTTTTCCTGGAAGCCATTTCTTCCAACATCGAAGCGCTCGGTGATGAACTGCTTCAAACGATACATCAGGAAACAGCACTGCCCCTGGTCAGGCTCGCGGGGGAACGGGCACGCACAACTGCACAGTTGCGACTTTTTGCCCAGCTCCTGCGCGATGGTAAATGGAACAGGATTATTGTTGATGAAGCATTACCCGACAGGAAACCGCTGCCCCGGCCTGAGATGATTCAGATGCAGGTACCATTGGGAGTAGTGGTCATTTTCGGGGCGAGTAATTTTCCATTGGCATTTTCAGTAGCGGGTGGTGATACCGCATCAGCCCTGGCAGCCGGTTGCCCGGTTGTGTGCAAAGCACATCCCGCACATCCGGCCACCTGTCAGCTGATCGGGGAGGCGATAGCAAAAGCAGCCCGCGATACCGGTATGCCTGATGGCGTATTTTCTTTGCTGCATGGATTTTCACACCAGGTGGGCGGCATTCTGGTCACACATCCCCTCGTCAAGGCAGTAGCATTTACGGGTTCATTTAAAGGAGGAAAAGCGCTGTATGATCTGGCCGTGAGAAGAAAAGAACCCATACCGGTATACGCTGAGATGGGAAGTGTGAATCCGGTTTTCTTTTTGCCGGAAGCATTAAAACAAGGCGGCAACACGCTGGTTTCTCAGTTTGCACAATCCGTAACGCAGGGATCAGGTCAGTTTTGTACCAACCCCGGTCTCTTTGTTTTGATGAATAATGAAGAGAGCCGTTCCTTCACTCAGAAAACAGCAGCCGCTATTTTAGAATCAACTATTCATCCGCTACTCACAAAAGGAATTACTGAAGCTTATATTTCGGGTTTGCAAAAACAAATAAAATTACCGGGTGCCGAGGTTATTTCAGCAAATGCAGAAATGACATTACAACCAGCACTGCTCTCCGTGTCTGCGAAAGATCTCTTACGAACCCCGGAATATTTCGAAGAAGTATTTGGTCCTTCTACTCTGGCTGTACTCGCGGATCGTGATGAGGAATTATTTCAAATCGCAGAACAGATGCCCGGACAGCTCACAGCCACCATCCATGCCACTGAAAAAGATTATCCGGTCGCCAAAGAATTATTGGATCTGCTCACCCAAAAAGTGGGCAGGCTGGTGATGAATGGCTTCCCAACCGGCGTGGAGGTTTCACATGCCATGGTACACGGAGGACCATTTCCCTCAACTACCGATAGCAGAAGCACATCCGTAGGCACAACCTCAATCTACCGGTTCACCCGTCCTGTCTGTTATCAGAATTTTCCCAATTCTTTTGGCCTGAAAAATGGTCGTTAATGCCTTGAACTTATATAGAAAACCCAGATTTAATTAATCATTAATCATTGATAATTAATCATTTACAGCACTTCGTTAATCCCCCTAGTAAAACCCCCTATGAGTTGCAGCCTACGGGTATTATCTTTCTACCATTACCACACCGCTTCCGTAATTTGAAAAACCCGAATATCTGAACCCACGGACAGCACGGTAACTCCCTCCAATTTTCCTGTGACGAACTTTCAACGCTAACAATCCAAACCCTGGTTCAGCATTGTTTCACCCGAAATGAAAACGATGTTGAAAACGCAATGTGCAAAAGCATTTTATTTATGCAGTTCCTTTTTATTGATCACCACTTCGCTCACTGTGAATTCAGTGCGCGCCGGAACAATTACGGTTAAATCATCTCCCTACGACAAGCCGCAGGCGAAATTGAACCGCAAGGGCATGATATATGTAAAAAAATATATCAGAAATCAAAAAGACTGTCTTGTCCGGGTGAAGAAGCGCAGTCAGGTTCCCTTTTATATTATTGATTCAGTTTTTACCCGCTATCATCTGCCGGTTGAACTGAAATATCTTGCGGTAATTGAATCAGAATTAAAGCCTGCCGCAACCAGCCATGTCGGAGCAAAAGGTCCATGGCAGTTCATGCCGGAAACGGCGCATGTTCTGGGTTTGAAAGTAACCCGCCATTGTGACGAACGTTCCAATTATTATAAGAGTACCATTGCCGCTGCAAAATACCTCAGGGATTTATATGCACTGTTTGATGACTGGCTGTTGGTGCTGGCAGCCTATAACGGCGGACCAAAACCCGTTTACAATGCCATACAAAAATCCGGCAGCAGGAATTTCTGGATTCTCCAGGGTTATCTGCCCGCAGAAAGCAGGGAGCATGTTAAAAAATTTATCGCAACTCATTATTATTTTGAAGGCAGGGGCGGTGTAACTACTTTGACAAAGTCTGAAAACGCAGCATTCAAAAAAGCCGTCGATGCGTTTACCAAATCTCTTAAAACACCGGAGCCCTCTGAGAATATAAAAGCCAGGACCAACGAAAAACAGGTGCTTTCATTGAATAGCCCCCAAGCCATGTACGATATGCGATGGATTATAGAATCAGAAAATATTAAAACTGAAAACAGCCCGTCTATGCATCCTGATATGAAATATCAGTCAGAAAGAGCCGAAGAAAAATTCAACCGGCTCATGCAGGAGTCAGCATCAAGTCTGAAAAATTCAGGAAAAATAATCTAGCGGCTTCCGATTGATATGACCTTTTAATTTTTTTGAAATGCATCCTGAACCTGGTTCAGTGAAGTTCCCAGCAGTTTCACGGCAATTTGATCCAACACCCAATCATTGCTGGTAAAATGAAAAACAGAATGCTTGTGGGTAAGCATTTCTTTCGGTTTTAAAAATGCTGCGGGCGATACACTCTCTATTTCATAAAAAGGTCCCATCTGTGTCCCATTGACCAAGGGTCCGTCGTTGTATGCGTTTACAGCATCTCCCACAAATGAAGGTTTTGTAATATTCCATTCCTGGTTTAAATAACGGGCGCTTCCATTCACATCATAAAAAATAATAGTCAGTACTTTATTTTCGCCGTCATAACTACCCGCCATATTTCTCGCTTGCATTGCCGCGATGCCCAGTTTCCCCCTGCTCTTCCCATCCGCTTTGAATAACAGCACGCTGTCGTTGTGTTTTATTCTGTCAGAAGGAATCTCCCCAAAATAATTGGTGGTGGCAATCTCATTAAATTTCTTTCCGGGCGCCGGTTGAAAAGGAACGACGATTATCGTTTCAGGTGAAGGTTTAAACATATCCAGTAACCAGATGCAGGGCATGCCCGTAGCCGTAGTCCATTCCCTATCACCTGTATTGGTTAGTGTATTTTCTGTTTCATATCCCACAATATGAATGGAATCATTGGCGATTACACCCGTGCGCTTGCTGATTTCTCCCGGATCCAGAATCCGTACCTTCCTGTCCACCCGCAACTGTAGCCGGGTACCCGCATAATTCAGCAGACTCATTTCCTTGAACATCGACACAGAATTACTGTCCCTGCTTCCGACATTCCAGCTTTCCACATCAATGGGCGCCGGCGTTTTCCAATTGGCGATCACCATGGAACTATCCGGTTTAAAAAACAGGGAATATTTACCACCCTCGGGACCCAGCCAAAGCCTGTTCTCTCCGCCGTATGCATTCATATGTGCATCCAAATTTTTTCCAAAAGCCTTGTAGTTGATCCATCCAAAACTGAACCCATGCACACCTGTTGCCGTTGACGTAAAAACCTTTGCCTGGTATTTCGGAGAAACAATCAATTGTGCTTCTCCGCTTTTTAATACTACTAAACCTGTGTCCTGTTTTTGAAGAAATTGCAGATCAAATCCGAAACTGCCCTTGCTAAGTTCCGAATCGGGCTTCAGGTCCGCATGATGTTCTGCTGAATGACAAGCAGCGGACAGAAAAATAATAATCGTCAGGCTGTAAAAAATAATTGGTTTCATCATGAATTGAATATACAAATAAACGGAAGATCCGGCCCATCAGCTCAGGTGAGCTTTCCCTCGGCATGTAAACTCCTCATTTTCTTTTTGTCGAATTTTCCAACGCCGGTCCTCGGTATTTCCTTTACAGCAAGATATTGTTTGGGAAGCTGGTATTTGGCAAATTTTGTCAGTAGGAATTCGTTGAATTCCGTTTCGGATGCCGTCTTGCCCTCTTTAAAAACAATACAGGCCAGGGGTCTTTCCACCCATTTTTCATCCGGAATTGAAATGACTGCGGCTTCTGCAACATGAGGATGACTCATTAATGAGGTTTCAAGGGCAACACTGGATATCCATTCTCCCCCGCTCTTGATTAAATCCTTGGTGCGATCCGTCAGCTCCATATAACCTTCTTCATCGATGGTACCCACATCTCCGGTTCTGAACCACCCATCCTGGCCATGGGAATCTTTCTTATCCATCTTATAGTATCCGCTGACAATCCAGTGACCCCGCACTTCAAATTCGCCAACTGTCTTTCCATCTCTGGGCGCAATGCTTCCATCTTCTTTTACGACCCGGATTTCCACACCGGGCATTTCGATCCCCTGCTTAGCTTTTATCCCGATTTGATTTTCGTATGTCAACTCCTTGTGTTGTTGCTGCAGGCGCGAACAGGTTACCACAGGCGATGTTTCCGTCATGCCCCAGGCATGAAAACAGCCAATTCCAAAATCCTCTTCAAACTTCCTGATCAGGATTGCGGGACAGGCTGAACCACCTACCATAAATTCCCTTAAGGCCAGTTTTTCTTTTGGCGGATGAAGTTTTAGCTCCTCATATACACCCATCCAGATTGTCGGGACGCCATTGGCAACTGTGATTTTTTCTTTCTGCATGATGCCGACCAGCATGGCGGGCTGGAGGTGCCTGGAAGGCATCACCATAACGCCTCCTGCCAGTAAACATATAAATGGAAAACCCCAGGCCATCACATGAAACATAGGACATATGGATAACAACCTGTCTGATGAACTCAGATTCGCTGCATTGGGCGACATACTGGTAAGGGCATGAAGGTAGGTAGAGCGATGGGAATATAATACGCCCTTGGGATCGCCCGTTGTACCGCTGGTATAACACATGGCGCAGGCCTGGTTCTCATCTACTTCAACCCATTCGAAATCCTCAGCTCCCTGCGTCATCAGGTCTTCATATAAAATAATATTCGGAATCGGACATTCCATACCCTCCGATGCGTTGATAATAATAATTTGCGGGACGTTTTTCAAACGCGAGATGATAGGCACAAACAAATGAATCAGGCTGGCATCCAGAAAAACCGCCCGGTCTTCGGCATGTTGAATGATGAACGCGATTTGGTCCGCAGACAGCCGGATATTCAGCGGATGACATACCGCGCCTGCACCTGGAATTGCAAAATAAATTTCGAGATGCTGGTAATGGTTCCAGGCAAAACTGGCCACACGGTCGCCAGGTTCTATGCCCAGCCGGCGAATCAGTGCAGACGCAAGTTTTTTACTTCTCCGATACAGGTCAGCATTGGTGTAACGATGCCACTGACCGTCGGGCATCAAAGAAACGACCTCCTTTCTAGGGAATACCCGGTTACCATATTCAATAATGGCATGAGTGGTCAGGGGGAAATTCATCATTTGTCCATACAGCATAATGAATTATTTTTTATTTATTACAGGCAATATCCTCAAGACTAAAAACAGCTCCATCACAATCGTCACTTAAATTACTATATTAATGAACAAATAGAGCGATTTATTTGAAAAACAGATGCTCATACATGTTCTTTGTAAGGCGAAAATGGAAGCCAGGGCAATATCTCAGAATTGAATCTGAAAGCTGCCGAAGATTCCGAAATGAGCAGCCGGCATCTGATAATTTCCGGAAGGATTCGCCAATGGGTTTGCCGGTGTCGGAGTCAAACGCCAGATACAATCCAGTCGCAAATAGTGAAAGATATTATCCAGCCCGGTACCGAACTCAATATATGGTCCGCCATTGAGTGACTGCATAGCATATCCGCTGTACTGCCTGCAGTTCAATATTTTATTCGACGGTGAAAGGTTCCCCCAGACAGCCCTGAGGTTCCAGAATTGCCGGATATTTGTTTTCCGGAGGAAGGGGATCAGGTTAATTAATTTTTTTTCAAAATCCTGTGCAATCGAAAATCCCGCGAAGCGGTCACTGAGGTATTCAAAGCGGTTCATCAGATTGAAGGATTGCCTCGAAAAATAAAGAAGATCATTCCCGGGATGCACTTCCAGCAACATAAATGGCAGCGCCTCTCCCATGATCCTTCCACCATATACCCGATAGCTAACCGAACCCCATCGGGGAATTCGGAACTTCTGCGAAACCTGGGCAAAAATTCTGTTGTACTGGTACATACTGCCGAAAACGCCGGGGATACCGCGGGCCCAGTCCAATTCCAATACCGGCTCGCTGCCCGCGAACCGGTAATCCTTTCGATACGTGCTGATTTTTTTTTCGTCAGCTGCATAACGCAGGTTAATTCCGGCCTCCGTATTGAATATATCCTTTTGATTAGCCGAAAGTTCTTTTTGAGGAGGAAGTGGCGCATACGTTTCATAACTGCCCCGGGTTAAATAAACATGCGCGGAAAAGCCATTGCGCCATTCCTTTCCCAGATTCAGATAATATTCGTCCACATGATAGAATTTCTGCGGTACACCGGGTTTACGCACAAGCTGGCTGAAAATATTGTCCCTGGTCAGTTCCACCCCACCCTTGTCTGTTCCCCCATTGTCCAGGTCCTGCAGATAATGCGCCTGAATAGAATAACCACCATTTCCCTTGAATACATGCTTAATATCTATGCCTCCGTTAAATTGGTTGTCACCAATGCCGTACGCAATATATCCATGCATATAAGTTGACGTGCTGAATTTCTCGGAAGTCGCCAGGTCAAACCGGAGCCTGACCTTTTCCACCGAGTTTGTACTGACCCATTTAAACCAGGGTCCGATTTCAATTTTCCCGATTTTCTTGTTTCCACTGAAAAAAAAGTCCAGGGCGTCCCGATAATTTCTGAACAGCGACATATTATTCAGCGTGTCCATCATTTCGTAAACATTTTTTTCATTTACTGTAAGGGGTTCCGGCCTGTTTTGCTCCCAATAGGCTTCGTCCCTTTTTATTGCGCTGTCGCCCAACACCAGGTCATCATCCCCGCCACCAAATGATAATAATAGTGCTGAATCATTGGTAATGGTATTGACGTGCCGGTAGATGCTCGTTTGCCTGATAATGAAAGCGATTTTATTTTTTGACAGGGGCGCTACCTCCGCCACAAACTGGTTTTTGGAAAAAACCCAGCTGCTGTCCGCTGTTCTTTCGAATTCCTGTTTAATGTTCAGCCGGTTAACATAGTTGATATTTGAAGTGGAAGATACCTTGAGTTGTACGACGGAAACCGCCCAGGTGGAATTGTCAATCCAGCAATCACCGGAAAAATTATTTTCACCTGCCCGTTTCGGAGTGAAAAACAAATGGAGAAAACGCCTGCCAGAGATGTATTGGGTGTCGGCTGCCTTAAAATTGTAATACCTGGATGCATCATCGCTCAATGGGCTGATAAATTCCTTACGAAACAGGATGATACTATTATCGTACACGTCAATTTCCTGCTTTAGTCCGTCAATGAAATGCAATACGACTTCATTCTTCATACCACTGGTGCGAAATGCCAGAATTTCTTCTTTCTTTTCATCCGGATTCGTTTTGTACCAGCATTTGGAAATCGTTTCCTTCATGAAGACCGGCAGAAAACTTTTATTTTCTGAAACGCTGTCCATATAGGAGGTCAAAAACTGAAATGGTTTCAGAAGTTTCACTTTCATGAATGCCTCTTTCGTGATGTTCGTCAGGTCCATTTCCATTTTTTTGTACAGGTCGCAGGAAAAGCTGCTGAATTGACGGGGGTCGTTGCTGGCTTTATGGAGGACAATTTTTCTCCACCAGAGCAATGCCCGGTTGTACTTTTTGTTCACCAGGACCTCAGTCCCTCCTTTCTCCGTCAACTCCACGATCAGCGGACCACGGTCCCTGCCGGCATGTACAGGCAGGCTGAGTTCGTTATACCCAACGTGAGT
>DATCAO010000424.1:0-3273 GCA_036512575.1 Puia sp. | reverse complement strand
GCACTCACCAGGAATTTACCGGGTTCAAACCAGACCTGCAGTTTCTTCCCGTTTTTATAAGGATGATTGGCGAAGGCGCGGCCTACTTTTTCGGCCAGCATATGTATATCGGTTTCCTGTTCACCTGTTTTACTCGCCACTTTAAAACCGCCGCCGAGGTCGATGAATTCGAGGTGCTCAAAATGGTGGGCGATATCGAATAACACTTCGACACCTTTCAGGAAAACATCCACGTCTTTGATTTCACTGCCCGTATGGATGTGCAGGTCGCTGATGCGGAGCTGGTATTTTTCCACCAGCCTGAGAATATGTTCGATCTGGTCTACGGGAATACCAAACTTGCTCTTGTCGTGCCCCGTGGATATTTTCATATTACCACCTGCGAGAATATTCGGGCGCAGGCGGATACCTACCGGGTAGGAGTAACCGAAAGCCGCCCCGAATTTTTCCAGGTTGGATAAACTGTCAATATTGATATAAACGCCCAGTTCTTTTGCCGCCCTGATTTCATCAAAATCAATTCCGTTGGATGTATACAAAATACGGGAAACGGGAAATCCGGCGTGCATTGCAAGTTTCACTTCGTTGATCGAACTGCAGTCCACATTGGCCCCCAGATTCCGGATATAACGCAGGATGTTCACGTTGGTCAGCGCCTTGCAGGCATAGAAAAAAATCGTATCGGTGTTAGCGAATGCTTTTTGCAATTTCCCGAACTGTTCCTTTATTTTTTCTGCGTGATACACGTAAAGCGGAGTTCCGTAATCTTCAGCAATGGTAATGAGTTCAGAAGGGGAAAGAGAGGTCGTCATGTTCGCGAAGATAAAAAGAAAGTGTGGGAGTATGGGAGTATGAGAGTGTGGGTATGTGTGCTACTTACTGTCAACAATTAACAATTGTAAAAAGTCTCATGCCTCAGGCTTCAAGCCTCGCGCTTCAAGCGTCAGGCCCCTTCGTCCGTTTCCGGATCAAGCGGCTCCGTAGTATTATTCTCGAGCAGTTCGCCTTCTTCACTTACTACAAGGGCCGTATTGATTTCAACCGGCATGGGTGTATAATTGATCAGTGATGGTTCTTCCAGGCTTTCACTCAGTACTTCACGCAGACGCGGGAGGTCGGCAGTTTGGTTGATACCAAAATAATCCATGAAAGATTTTGACGTGGAATAAATCAGGGGTTTGCCCGGCATATCTTCATTGCGCCCGATGATCACGATCAGTTCCTTTTCCAATAATTTCTGGATGGAGTAATCGCTGTTCACACCGCGGATGGATTCGATCTCCCCTTTGGTGATGGGCTGTTTATAAGCAACAATCGAAAGCGTTTCTAATGCAGCGGTGGACAGGCGTTTCAGGAATTTCTCCCCATTGAGCTGTGCAATCGTTTTATGAAATGATTTCTTGGAGAGAAACTGCCATCCGCCGCCACTCTCCCGGACTTCAAAAGGATAAAACTCCGTATTGTATTTGGCAACGATTCCGTCAATGCCGGAACAGATCTGGTCGAGCGTGAGTTTGTCGTCCATGAAACCAAAAGCATTGTTGAGCAGCTCCGTGATTTCGATTGCCGTCAGGGGCTTGTCGCTCGCAAAAATCAAAGCCTCGATATGAGGTATTATTTCAGAAATATCCATTATTCAATTTGATAATTTGGTCCCGCCTTCGGCGGGATGATAATTTGCTCCGCCCCGGGTAGGATAAAAATCTGGTTCCCGCATTCGGCGGGACGAAAATTGTACCATTCCAATTCCCGCTCTGTGCAAATTATATCATACGAAAGCAAAACGTAAATTTCATTCCCGAGAGATGCTCACAATTCACCCACATTTCCACCCGTCTTCCCCGCTAAAGTCGGATTCAATGGTCAAGCCGGCATGCAAAGCACTCTAATACTACCACCCGCCTTCGTGCTGCTTCGGCGGGCAAAGTACTCCCATATTCCCATACTAGTTCTGCAATGCTGCAGCACCCGACACGATCTCAGTCAGCTCTGTCGTGATGGCTGCCTGGCGGGCACGGTTATAGGAAATACGCAGGGTTTTCAGGATCTCGTTGGCATTTTCCGTTGCCTTATCCATGGCGGTCATACGGGCTCCGTGTTCTGAAGCATTGGCGTCCAACACGGCTTTGAACAGCTGGGTATTGAGGATCTTCGGCATGAGTTCTGCCAGCAGCACCTCCCTGGAAGGTTCGAATATAAAATCATTGGCCGCAGCTCCGGGAGCTTTGGTCGTTTTTGGAATCGGCAGAAAGGGCTCCACCTTAAAAATCTGGGAAGCTGCATTCTTAAATTCACTGTAAACGATTTCAACCGCATCAAATTCCCGGTTCAGAAAAGCCTTTACGGCGGCTTCTGCGCAATGCTGGACCGACTCAAACTGAAGGTGTTGAAATATATCCCGGAATTCTCCGTTTACTTTAAAGTTGTTCTTCAGGAAATGTTCGTAGCCTTTTTTACCAATACCCCAGATCATTGAATTGCCTTTGGCCGTTTGCACAGGATATTTATCGTGCAGGGTGGCTTTTGCCAGTTTGATCAGGTTGGAATTGTAAGCACCACAGGATGCCCGGTCGCTGGTGATCACAATCAGCAGCACTTTTTCAACTGGTCTTGGTGTGGATAAAACAGAGCTGGTGTCGCCCATGGATCCACCCACAATATTGCCGAGAACCTGCTGAAGTTTTTTGGAATAGGGTCGCATTTGCTGAATGGCTTCCTGGGCTTTTCGCAGTTTCGTGGCACTGATCATCTTCATCGCCTTGGTAATCTGCTGTGTGCTCTGGATTGATTTGATCCGGTTACGAACTTCCTTCAGTTGTCCTGCCATATGGGTATTTTAAGCCGGCTGCAAAGGTAGGCAACCGCCCCGAAAACGGATGCTTTTTTAAAAAAAGAAGCCCGGAGAATGACTTTGAAACAGGACGCGGAAAATTTACAGTACCTTTGCAACCCCTTTATAACTATGTCTAAACCAAAGAAGAAAGCCCGGCCCGTTATCCTGATTACCAACGATGATGGCATATTGGCTCCGGGAATCCGGAACCTCGTGGAAGCCGTTAAAGACCTGGGAAAAGTCGTGGTCGTCGCGCCCGATAAACCCCAGTCCGGTATGGGTCATGCCATTACCATCGGCCTGCCCCTGCGACTGCATCCCGTAACTCTTTTCGAGGGCATTGAAGCCTTTCAGTGTTCCGGAACGCCGGTAGATTGTGTGAAACTGGCTGTGGACAAGGTCCTGCACCGCAAACCGGACATCTGCCTCAGCGGAATCAA
>DATCAO010000423.1:0-2061 GCA_036512575.1 Puia sp. | reverse complement strand
TCCGTGTTTGTTTCCATGCCGATGCTCGCAACGAAAGATCACGAACGGCAATCGAACGCATCGGAGGAAAAATGGAACTGGGCAGCAGGGCATGCCCGGCAAAACCGAACTTTTCCTGATGCCTGCGAAATTGGTTATACCTGGCTCGCGCAATCGGCAGTTCGGACCGCTGCCAATACGGAAGGCAAATTGCTGATGTTGGATATGGCATTTGAAAAATGGCAGGTTTTCCGTGTTTGTTTCCATGCCGATGCTCGCAACGAAAGATCACGAACGGCAATCGAACGCATCGGAGGAAAAATGGAAGGCATACTTCGGGCTCACCGACTGGCCGTAGATCAGATTCCAAGGGATTCTGCCCGCTTTTCCATATTATCATCTGAATGGCCGGAAGTAAAACGCAGGCTGGAGAAACTTTTGGATCGGTAACAGAATAAAAAAACCCCCGCAATGTTGCAGAGGTTTTCCGATAATCTTACTGACTATTTTTTCTTGAATTTTGAAGAATGTGAGCTGGTATACACAATTTTTCCATCCCTCAACAGATTGTCATCTTCATAATACATGGAATCGACTTTACCCGATTTACGGTAGTCTATTTCTTTGTACCAAACATTTACCCAGTCCTGGTTTTTGTCCACACTGTGGTTAGAAACCCAGGCGTCGAAAGTCAATACCACTTTCGATAAACTGTCCCTGAACTTTGCAGCCATTTTTACAAGACTGTCTGAGGTGCCGGACATTCTGGAGCCGTCGGGAAAATCTATCGTGATCGAATCCCAGGTAGTAGCCCGCAGCGCTTTCATGTCATTTGTTTCCCAGGCCTTGTAATTGTTCAGCACCGTAAGCACATCGGCTTGTTTACCCGGAACAAAATTAGAAGAGTATGCGGCAACATATGGCATGGTAATAACTGCCGCGACGGCGCTGTCGTTGCCCGCTGCCGGCGCTGCTGCAGGAGGCGTGCTGCTGTCCTTGCAGGCCAAAAAAATTAAAGGGACAAATAGTGCATAGAGAAATTTTCGCATATTGGCTTATTTTAGGTTGATGAAATCAGGATTGGGCGGGTAAGCGGATTAGTAGGTAAGTGAAACAGGATCAGGTCCTCGGAGTCATAACAGCAGAAAGATACAGAGATGGCATCAACTGCAAAATTTATTTTTTTAAAAGAACTGACGGATTACCCATGGACTGATTCGCCTGACGCTTTGTAATATAACCAACTGATTATTCCCCCGGGCAATATGCGAATGAGGATGGAAATAGCCCTGGTTAAGTTTCCCGGCACAATGATCATATTTTTTTTAAATGTCTTATCAACTGCGGTCTCTCCAACCTTTTCCGGGCTAACAGCCATCCAGTTTCCAATCCTTCCCAGTTTGGCCAGGGTTTCTTTTTTAATGGCCGGCCGGGTAAACACGGGTCCGGGACAAAGACAACTTACGGATATATGATCTGCCTTTAACTGATAACGCAGGGAGTAGCTGAAAAAAATCATCGCCGACTTGGATGCAGAATAGATGTTTTTAATGAAAATGGGTGCAAAACCGGCTATGCTCGAAACGTTCAGGATATAGGCAGGCTTATTTTTTTTTAATAGCGGCAATAACTGGTGGATAAGAGAAATCGCGGGTTCCATATTCAACATGTACATATAGAGTGTTTCGTCCAGCGAATTGGTGAGGTAATCTTCGGAACCACCTATCCCGGTTACATTACACAGAACGCTTATTGGTAAATTTTTTTCAGAACACCAGTCAGCGATTTGTACAGCGGCTTCCTTATCCTTCAGGTCAAAAGATAAAGTCTCCACAACTATTGAATAGCTGTTTTCCAGTTTTGTTTTTGCATCATTCAGTTCTTCTGCATTTCTTGCAACCAGAATGAGATTGAATTTTCGCTTCGCCAAAGCCTTAGCGATGGCAAATCCGATACCTCTACTACCTCCGGAAACCAACGCATATTTCGTATCTGATTTCATAATATTGACAAAAGATTTGACTATTTTTTTTCGCCGGCGTTGCCGTAAATAGATACAATCCATTTTCTGGGAAGAAACCT
>DATCAO010000422.1:0-4022 GCA_036512575.1 Puia sp. | reverse complement strand
ATCCGTCAGAATCTTTTCTGGGCTTTTTTTTATAATGTGATCGCAATCCCTGTCGCGGCTTTTGGATTGCTCACACCAGGTATTGCCGCCGCCGCCATGGCGTTCAGCGATGTTGTGCTGTTGATCAATTCTTCCCGCCTGTTTGTAAAAAAGCTCTTGTAAATTGAGCAGGACCCATCATATGAAACGTAATGCCGCCGAAGTATTAAAACAATATTGGAACTACGATTCCTTCCGGCCCCTGCAGGAGGAGATCGTCAATTCCGTATTGGCGGGCTGCGACACACTGGCCCTGCTTCCAACGGGTGGCGGAAAATCTATTTGCTTTCAGGTGCCTGCATTGGTTCAGGAAGGCCTTTGTCTGGTGATTAGTCCGCTGATCGCCCTGATGAAAGACCAGGTTCAGAACCTGCGCAAAAAAGGCATCACAGCCTTTGCCGTTTATTCCGGAATGAGCAGGAAGGATGTGATTTCCACTTTTAAACTGGCTGCGACTTCAAATTGCAGGTTCCTATATGTTTCTCCTGAGCGGCTGGAGACCGATCTGTTCAGTGAATATTTACCCGCTTTGCATGTCAGACTGATTGCAGTGGACGAAGCCCACTGTATTTCACAGTGGGGGTATGATTTCCGGCCGCCATATCTCCGTATTGCAGACCTGCGCGAAAAACTTCCGGGGGTTCCCGTATTGGCCCTGACTGCCACAGCCACGCCAGCCATCCGGGAGGATATCTGCCTGAAACTGAAAATGGTCAGTGCCCGGATTTTTACTCAGTCGTTCTTGCGCCCGAATCTTTCTTTCAGCACACATCTGACCCATTCGGTCCTGAACAAGATGCTGGATATTTTGGGCCGGCTGGACGGTTCTTCCATAATTTATTGCCGCAACCGCCGCCGTACAAAAGAAATCAGCGATCTGCTGAATATGCATAACATCACGTCGGATTATTATCACGCGGGTCTGCCTCAGGAAGACCGCAGCGAAAAACAGGAACGCTGGATGAAGAATTTGGTGCGCGTAATTGTATGCACCAATGCATTTGGAATGGGTATCGATAAACCCGACGTGCGGCTGGTGATTCATGCCGAAGTACCGGACAATCTCGAGAACTACTATCAGGAAGCCGGACGTGCAGGTCGTGACGGAAAAAAATCGTACGCCGTATTATTGTATAACGAAGAGATGCTGGAAGACCTGGCTGTAATGCACAAACTGCAGTACCCGCCACTGGATTTTATCAGAAAGGTTTACCAGGGACTTGCAAACTATCTCCAGGTGCCACTGGGAACGGAGCAGGTGAGTTATGCTTTTGACCTGAATGATTTCCTGAAAAAGTTTTCTTTCGAATCAAAATCAGCCAAAGCTGCACTGCAGGTATTACAGCAGGAAGGATTCATTACAATGAACGATCCGGTATTCTTGCCGGCAACACTTTGTTTTATTTGCGACAGGTTCGTACTCAGCCAGTTTGAAAAGGATAATCCGGAGTGGGAACCCCTGATAAAGATCCTGTTAAGGTCTTACGCAGGCATTTATGACCAGCCGGTTTCCATACATGAAAAAATGATCGCTTCGTTGATTAACCGTCCCCTTGAAGAAGTGTTGAAAGGATTGCATGTGTTGCATCAGTACCAGATAATCGAATACAACCCGCAAAAAGAAACACCACAGGTCTATTTCAATCTGCCCAGAAGAAAATCGGCGGATATTCATATAGACGAGAAGAGCTACCGATTCAGAAAAGAGCAATTCGTGAAACGGGTGAACGGTATACTCGACTATGTACAGGATAAATCCTGTCGCAGCATAGCCATTGCGGTTTATTTCGGTGAACAGGATTCCAAACCCTGTGGTATTTGCGATAATTGCGTAAAGAAGGAAAAAGAAAAACTCAGTCCCGCAGAATTTGAAGCCATCTACCATAAGCTCAGGACAGGTGCCCAACAGCAATCGCTTACACCCGCCGCACTATTTGACCGGTTTGCAGATATACATTATGAACACCTGCGTAAAGTAATCGATTTCATGCAGGCAGAGAATAAGCTGGTTGTTGACAAGGAAGGGATTGTTCATATTTCTTAGGATTGGAAAACTTTAAGAAAGTATGGGAGTACTTTGCCCACCGAAGCGCAGCGAAGGTGGGTGGGAGTGTGGAAATGTCCGAACAGAATTTTAAATGATTTTGTTAACCCCCGGAATCTTCACCAGCAAACCTCCCGGCATAAACGAAAAAACGACAGCAAGGGGCGCAACGATCAGCGATTTGAGCGCAGGATCCACAGTCAGGGGAATGCATAACATGGCCAGCCCAATCACGATCAGCGGATGGAAAATATATGTGGCGTATGCTGCGCGGGTCATTTTTCTAAGTAAAGGACTCTGGCTGTTCCATTTCTCCCTGCCATAACCCAACAGAACCACCATGATGGAGATTCCGGTGATTTGTTCCCAGCACGCGGAAAGAAAGGATTGATAAGTAGCCCTTCCGGAAAAGGCATCAAAGGAAGATCCGGAAACCACTTTGATTACATACATCAGGGGAAAGATTACAAATATCATGATCAGTGCGAGCCTTAAAAAAGGTTTTGCTTTTTTAATATCAAATTGTTCCAGCCAGTGATTTCTACTCGTTATAATACCTAAAATAAATAAAGCGATGTATTGACTGAAATGGGCCAGCTGAAATCCGAAAGGCTGCAGTGACCATCCTACGGGGAAAAGGATCCGGACCAAATAACTCAGGACCCCCAATGAAAATGCAAATGCCAGGATCTTGTTGTTGACTGGTAAGGGTCTGGTTTTGTCATTTACTGGTTTTATCAGCGGCCTGATGAATACGTATATTAAAGTAAACAGAAGCAGGGCGGCAACAAACCAGAGTACGCCGACACCCATCCATTGAGTATAGTGCTGCCGGAAAACGGATAACGATATTTCTTTTTTGTCGCCAAACCTGACAACCAGCCAGACGAGAACCGGTGAGAGAACCAATATGTAAAATGCCAACGGGATTCCCAAACGTTTTACGCGATCGGCGACAAAATGCAACCTCCCTTTTTTTGCCAGTGAAGATTCAATGAAGAGTGCGGACAGAAAGAAATAAAATCCCATGAAGAACGACTGATTGGTTGCAACAAATAAAGTCATGGGAATCAGCGCGGCTAATTTCGTCGTGGCTTCCCGGTAATACCAGCCTCCGGGCGCTCCGTAAGTAATAAAGCTGTGATGTAAAATGACGAGGATCATCAGCAGTACACGCAGATTGTCGATATAGTAAATCTTCTCTTTCTTCATGAATTACTTTTTGCGTCATGTCGACACCGCTCATCAGGATTTTGCAGGTCTGTGAATAGTTCCATCATCGAAAGGTATTATCTTTATTTTATCTGCAAAACCGATTTTGAGAAACGAATCATAGAAAACGATCCATTTGATTTCCAGGACAACGCTGCAGTTTTTTGGTATTTTATTCTTCATTGTAAACACAACTGCCCATGCGCAGGTCTGGAAAGCCGGGCTTAAAGGCGGGCTGAGCCTGCCCAACCTGACTTCTGCGGGCGGTGTTTCTGACGTAAGTAAGGGATACAAAACCATTTCGGGACCAGATTTCGCGGTATTTGCCGACTATGCTTTGTCAGAAAAATTTTCACTGGAAGCAGATCTGGAATGGTCAACACAGGGCGGACAGAAAACCGGCCTGCAAACCATTCCGGCTATCCCGGACCTGGCACAATACTTTCCACCCGGCACCCAATACCTGTATGCGAATTTCACGAGCACGGTCAGGTTACAATACCTCATGCTACCGGTAATGCTGAAGTACACGATGAAACTGGGGCGTTCTGAAAAGTGGAAATTATATGTGGATGGCGGCTTATTCGGCGGGCTGCTCATGACGGCTAACGCCTCTGCCTCCGGTTCCAGTAAAGTATACCTGGATAAAGAGCAAACCCGGCCCCTCGGCTCTCTATCGGTTAATTTCGACAGTACTGGAAATATCAAAAACCAGTTACACAAGGGA
>DATCAO010000421.1:0-3846 GCA_036512575.1 Puia sp. | reverse complement strand
TGGGAATGGGTCTGAGTGCCTTGGACAACAGGGTAAGTTCCCTTACGTGAACGGAGATCTCGCCCGTTTTTGTGATGAAAACATAACCTTTCACCCCGATGATATCACCTAGGTCGATCAGGTGTTTCCAAACTTTATCGTAGAGGCTTTTGTCTTCTCCGGCTGCTATATCATCTCTTTTAATATATAACTGGATCCGTCCGCTGCTGTCCTGGATAACGGCAAAGGAAGCCTTGCCCATGTCCCGGATGCTCATAATGCGGCCCGCAAGGCAGACTGAAGCAAATTCTTCCTTTTTATCTTCGGTGTAATGAGATTTTATGAAAACAGCGTGGCTGTTTACCGGGTAGGCGGCAGCCGGATAAGCGTCAATACCCAGGGATCCGAGAGATTTTAGCTTCTCACGTCGTATGATTTCCTGTTCTGATAAGGCGGAATGAGACATAAGGGGGTCACATTGGTAAATTCCCGCAAATGTACGTCTTAAGCTTAAAGCTTAAAGCATAAGGCTTAAGGCTAGAAATGTTTAATGGTTTTTTCGAATTAAAACGGTCAACCGTCAACCGTCAACCGTCATCCAAAAAGGCTGTTTTTCACAGTTTTTGATGTATTTTCGCGGCACAATCCCATGAAATGAAGTTTGAAAAGATTCATAATAAAGGGCAGGCGCAGCTTTTCCGTAATCACTACATGGAGATGCTTACCAAAACCCATCCACTGGTGATCTGGGGCATGTATCTGCCTGTAATCAGCTATTTTATTTATCTCAGTCATTTTCAGTTAGACTACAGTTATATCCGGATATTTTTTACGTTTTTATCGGGTGCGTTCTTCTGGACTTTCTTTGAATACCTGATGCACCGCTTTGCTTTTCACGCAGTTGCAGACAGTGAGCGGGCACAGAAGTTCATCTATGTCATGCATGGAAACCACCATCATTTTCCCCGTGATAAGGAAAGGCTCTTCATGCCACCGGTTCCCAGCCTCATCATTTCCTCGTTGATATTTGGGATCATGTTCCTGGCCATGAAGGGGAATGCCTTTGTTTTTTTCTCCGGATTTATTTTTGGGTACCTGCTCTACGGTAGCATGCACTATGCCATTCACGCATGGAATCCGCCCTTCAAATGGATGAAACCTCTCTGGAGGAATCATCACCTGCACCATTACAAGAATGATCATAAAGGATTTGGCGTGAGCACGACCATTTGGGACCGTGTTTTTGGAACCATGTTCGACCTGAAAAAAGAAAAGGAAGACAAGGAGAAAGTTCGGGAACTGATGTACTAATATTTTTCCATCACGCCCAGTCCGAACAGGGCGAAATCAAATTTTACAGGATCGGCGGGGTCCATGGTTCGCAGGGCCATCGTCAGTTCCATTGCTGTTTCCCAGTCCGTTTGTTTTCGTCTGATCAACCCAAACTTCCTGGCGACGCGCGCTACATGAAGATCTACCGGGCATATTAGATCGGCGGGAGAAATCTTTTTCCAGATTCCGAAATCTACGCCGCTAAAATCGGTACGCACCATCCATCGCAGATACATATTGAGGCGTTTGCAGGTGGATTTTTTTTCAGGACTTGAAATATGTTTTTGCGTTCTGCGTGGAGCATCCTCCAGCGAAAAAAAACGATTGTAAAAAACGGACAAAGCGTTTCTTACTATTTCGTTTTCCCCTGGTCCAACAAATACGGGTTCCTTCGCTTCAGGTAAAAATGCAGTCTCGAGGGAATCCGACTGCAGGTAATGGTGTCGCAAGAAATGAATAAAGTAGAGGAGATCTGTTGTATTAAACGTGCGGTGTTTGAAATCCATCAGCCGTTTCAGATCACGGGGGCGGTGGTTTCGGATGAATTCATACGGTGCGTCGTCGAAAAACTTCATCAGCTCATTGGATTTACGAATAATGGTTGTCCGGTTACCCCAGGAAAAAACAGCCGCAAACAGTCCGGCGATTTCTATGTCCTGTTTTTTGCTGAAGCGATGCGGCACGGAAATGGGATCTGCCGGAATAAAGGAGGGATGGTTGTATACCCCGACATTTTCCTCCAGAAAAATCCTGAGTTCTTTTTTGTTCTTCAACATGTGCGTATTAACCGATCGCCTGATCCAGATCCTCGATCAGATCGCCGGCGTCTTCGATACCGACGCTGATGCGGATGAGTGAATCACTGAGTCCGTTTTTTATTCTTTCTTCCCTGGGAATGGACGCATGCGTCATACTGGCCGGATGGCTGATCAGGGATTCCACGCCGCCAAGGCTTTCCGCCAGTGAAAACAAATGCGTCGAAGACAAAACCCTTTTGGTTTCTTCAGGCGAATTATTTGTCAATTCAAAACTGATCATGCCGCCAAAGCCGCGCATTTGTTTTCTGGCAACCGCCCAGCCCGGATGATCTGAAAACCCGCACCAGTATACTCTTTGTACTTTATTGTTTTTTCGAAGCCAGTGGGCGATCTTCTCTCCGTTTTCACAATGCCGCTGCATGCGCAGTTCCAGGGTCTTGATTCCGCGTAGTACCAGAAAACAATCCTGGGGACCCGGAACAGCACCGCAGGATTTCTGAATAAAATAAAGTTGCTCCCGGAGATTCGGATCATTCATCATCAAACAACCATGGATCACGTCACTGTGACCGCCCAGGTATTTGGTGGCTGAATGAAGAACGATATCGGCACCGAGATCCAGCGGGTTTTGCAGGCAGGGGGAAGCGAAAGTATTGTCCACACTTAGCAACAGTTTTTTTTCTTTTGCGATGGAAGCCACAGCAGCCAGATCCACAATATTCATCATGGGGTTGGTAGGTGTCTCGGTCCAGATGAGTTTGGTTTTCTCATTAATGAATGGCCGGATGTTTTCCGGATCCTGCATATTGACATAATGAAAATGGATACCGGTCTTTTCAAATATTTTGGAGAAAAGCCTGAAGGTTCCGCCATACATATCGTTGGCGGCAATTACTTCGTCTCCCGGCAACAGCAGCCGGATCACGGCATCAGAAGCAGCCACACCACTGCTATATGAAAGTGCAAATTTTGCATTTTCAATGGCAGCCAGTGCAGTCTCCAGGGCTTTGCGTGTCGGATTTTGCGATCGGGCATATTCATATCCTTTATTCACTCCGGGCGCTTCCTGCACATAAGTAGATGTCTGATAAATGGGAGGAATAATCGCACCGGTTGAGGGATCGGGTTCCATTCCTGCGTGAATTACACGGGTTGCAAATTTCATAATAATATTTTTAATGGGCGCTGCCGCTGCTACCATTTGATGGGCAGGTGAACTTCTTTATTGTCCCAGGCAATCATCAGACTGGTTTTGGTTTTATCGGTTCCTTCAAAACAAATGGTAAACACCTCAATAATATCCGGCCGGTCAATCACTTTAACTTCTGTTCGTAAAACATCTTTTTTCTCATCATATCCAAAAGCACCCCAGGTGTCTGTTTCTTTATTTAACACGAGGGTCCATTTATCTTTGGAAGGGATGGCATACAAAGTATACCGGCCTTTTGGCAGTTTTTTATTATCAATTTTAACGTCCCTGTAAAATTCAATCTCGGTCGCTTCGTTGGCACCGGCCCGCCAGATCATATCGTAAGGGACCAGGTCTCCAAAAATGCTTCGGTCATTTTTTTGCGGCCTGCCATAGATCACCCGGGCGATCAGGGGCACATCTGCCTTATGCTGGATCTTGAGTACGGGGTAGTCAATGGGGTAATAGCACATATCCATCGGCGATTTATCCAGCGGCGGAAGAGGGGACTGCGAAAAACACAAACCCGACAGGCTCAGAAACAAAACGGACAACAACAGGCTTTTCATCTTGTTCATACAGTTAAAA
>DATCAO010000420.1:0-4122 GCA_036512575.1 Puia sp. | reverse complement strand
TTTGTTTTGTAGAAGTTCCTTATTAGCCTCAATAAACGGATGCAGGCTGTCCTGGAAAATTCCCCGGATGAATTCTGCCCTTCCATCATGGGCCTCAGCCTGGTCAAAAGCCATGGCTCCCTTTTTATAGCCACCCCAGTCTTCCGGCAACCCCTCAAATGTGTCAAATCCCCGAAAGACAGAATCCGGATGGCTGTTTTTTTGCATCCACCAGAAAAATGAACTTCCGGAAGCCACCCCAAATTCGAGATACAACAGCTCTTTTTGATCCAGTCCATAGTGGGCAGCCACGGTTTCAAAAAGCTTCAGCCTTTTGGGATAGTCCCGTTTCCAGGAATAGAAGTCGTTGATTAACAAATCGGTACGATTCGTACGACTGATCCAGGACCTGAGCAGGTTAAAATTCCGCAGAAAGAAAAACAGATGGTTGAAGCCGGCTAATAGGCGTAAAATGCCGCTCCATAACAGGAAATCCTTGAGGAATTTGATGATTTTCAGCTTCATGCAGAGCACGCCGGCAAATAGAACTGGCGCAGGAGGCGCAAAAATAAGGTTTTCTTGCCCTTACAGTGTTTAGTTACCCGAACCTGGAGCACGGCAGATCTGGGGCCGTAGTCCTTCTGCCTCATATTCAATCTCTTATATAAATTCTTACGATCTGAAGCCTGATTTCCATCTACTTCAGTTTCAGTCTTTTACAGAGGTTCTTCGGGAATCCTTCGGGATTACTAGGGTATTTCAGGCTGTTTTCCCGAAGAACTCCCGAAGAACTTGCGAAGAACTTCAAAAGAATTCCCGAAGCCGTACCGAAGCAATATGGAACCAATATAGGCGTAAGGCTGAAGGCGTAAGGCATAAGGCTTGAGCGTTAGGCCTTAAGCTTTAAGCCTTAAGCCTTCAGTATTAAGCGTTTATCCAAAAAAAAGTGGGAGCAGTTTGGAATTAAAGAGATTTAAATTAGCTTTGCCCAGCCGAAAAAAATAAGGTCGGCTGTAGAAACAGCTGACCTCTAACGATTGCTTGCCATATGAAAAAACGTAGTGTTCGACTTTGAAAGAAAACTGCGGCTTACCTCACAAGACCTCTAACGAACTGCCCTAACGATTGCCTGCTGTATTCTTATTCTCAATTGCTGTTACGAAATTAAGGGTGTATTGGTTCCATTTCAAACCATCTTATTGGTGTTTTAATCATGCCAAAACTGCTTATCTTTTCATGGAAGTGTTGCCTGGACACAGTTTCAGCAAAATTTATCAATGATGGCCAACCGTTCTGCAGACATATTATTTCAATTGATCCGCTCGCTGGAAAAGTCGGAAAAACGACATTTCAAGCTCTATATTAAACGAAGTTCGGGCAACGAGGACCTGAAAATCGTCCAACTTTTTGATGCGCTGGACAAAATGCAGGATTATGATGAAAAAAGCCTGCTGAAAAAACTGCCTTTCACCAAATCCCAGCTTTCGAATCTAAAAACACATCTCTACAAGCAATTGCTCGCCAGCCTCCGTTTGCTGAAAACAACCGAAAACACAGATCTGCAACTCAGCGAGCACATGGATAATGCGCGCCTGCTCTATAATAAAGGACTGAAACACCAGAGTCTCAAAATCCTGGAGCGCGCAAAGGAAATTGCGAAAGCCAATAACAAACTCAATTTTCTCGCCCAGCTGATTTCACTCGAAAAAAAAATTGAGACCCTGCACATCACCAGAACTTCCCTGGAGAAAACAGAACAGCTCACACGCGAAGCGCGCGAAATCAGCGACCACATCGACCGCGTTACACGTCTCTCCAATCTTGCATTATTACTGTATCGCTGGTATGTGGAGAATGGTCATGCACGAAATGAAACGGATGAAAAAAGACTGAAGGATTTTTTTAAACAGAATACCCTGTCCGACACATCAAATCTTTCTGATTTTTACGAGAAGCTCTATCTCTACCAGAGCTACAGCTGGTTTGCTTTTATACGACAGGACTTTCTCATGTATTACCGCTACGCGCAAAAATGGATCGACCTGTTCGACAATGAACCCCTGATGATGACCGTAGAAACCGGTCACTACGTAAAAGGCATGCACAATATGCTGAATGCGCTCTTCGACCTGCGGCATTTCAATAAATTCGAATTGATCCTGAAAAAATTTGAAGACTATTATAATACCCCGCAGGGCCAGCACCACGATAATTTCCGCATCCATACCTGGGTTTACATTCACCTGGCGAAAATCAACCAGCACCTGATGACCGGTACCTTTAAAGAAGGACTGCTCCTGGTTCCGGAAATTACCAGCAAACTGACAGAATATTCCGCTTATATCGATCATCACCGGATACTGGTTTTCAACTACAAGATCGCCACCCTCTATTTCGGCAGCGGTGACTACAATACATCCATCGATTACCTCCAGCTGATCATCAACGATCATGTGGATCTGCGTTACGACCTGCAGTGTTATGCGCGCCTCGTGCACCTGCTGGCACATTATGAACTCGGGAACTACGAGCTCATGGAATCGCTGACCAAATCTGTATACCGCTTCATGGCGAAAATGAAAAACCTGACCGTGGTGGAGGAGGAGATGTTTAAATTTTTAAGAAAGAGCTTCCAGATCTCCAGGCGGGATATCAAAACCGAACTCGAAAAATTACTCAGCAAGATTAAACACCTGGAATACAACCGCATCGAAACCCGCTCCTTCGCTTATCTCGACATCATCTCCTGGCTCGAAAGCAAACTCGAAGACAAGACCATGAGCGAAATCATTTATGCCAAATACCTGCGTCGTAAGGATAGACACTGAGGCAAGTATGAGAGTATGGGTATGGGAGTACTTCGCCCGCCGAAGTGAAACGTAGGCGGGTGGGAGTGTGAAGCCGAAGCCATCCCAACTCACCTCATTTTTCATTAATTGTTAATTATTATTATAAATGGACAGTGCTGTCCGATTCCGAACAATTCTTCCTACCCTCAGATTCACAATACATTCGTACATAAACACTTATAAGACGGCATTTTAATTGGTTTATTACACACACCATCTAAAAACCCCGTAAAAACTCGTGTTCGGAAATACCCGTCAGTAATTGACAACTAACCATTGACAATTAACAATTATGTTCAAAAATTACCTCAAGACTTCCTTCCGCTTTTTGTCCCGCAACAAAAGCTACAGTTTTATCAACATCTTCGGGCTGGCGCTGGGAACACTTTGCTGCGTATATATCATTCTGTATGTAGCTGATCAGTACAGTTATGATAAACAGCATACCGATGCCAAAAACATCTACCGCGTCGTCACCGATCTTCAGCTGCCTGGTGACAATCACCACAATGCCACAACTTCTCCGCCCATTATACCCACCATGAAAAAGGATTTTGGAGAGGTGTTGGAATACTGCCGTCTCGCACCCACGCTCGGCGTGAGCAAACATCTGCTGACGTTTAAGGAGAAATCATTTTATGAGGAATCCGCAGTATATGCAGATTCCACATTCTTCAATGTGTTCAGCTACCATTTCCAGTATGGCAATCCGGCGAATGCACTTCGTGAACCCTATTCTGTCGTGCTGATGGAACCGGTGGCTGCAAAACTATTTGGAAAGGAGGACCCGCTCGGAAAAACGATATCGATTGAAAATGGTTACGGCAAACACGATTTCAAAGTGATGGGCGTGATTGATGAAAGTCTGGGAAAAACCATCGTCAAAGCCAATTTCTTTATGACCATGCACAGTGGGGGTATGGGTGAATACACAGCAACCACCGACGCCTGGGCGGGTAATAATTATACAAGTTCCTTTGTGAGACTCAGGCAGGATGCGAATCCCGCCGCACTCGAGAAAAAATTCCCGGCATTCCTGAACAAGTATGCAGGCGAGCAATTGAAGGAAGGAGCCATGCAAAAACAAATCCACCTGCAGCCCCTGCTCGAGATCCATACCACGGCCGGATATGAAAATGAACCCAGCAAAACAGTCAGCGTTTCTTTTCTGAACATCATGATCCTGATTGCCGTCCTGATCCAAATCATTGCCTGCATCAATTTCATGAACCTGTCCACGGCCCGCGCATCCAAGAGGGCCAAGGAAGTAGGTGTGAGAAAAGTAATAGGCGCC
>DATCAO010000419.1:0-5030 GCA_036512575.1 Puia sp. | reverse complement strand
ACATCCTGATCCTGCCTTTGTGCATGATCAATAAAATATCCTCAGGATTGGTCTTGAACACATCGTCCCACGTGGGAATCCCGGTCTTCTTTTTTGTGATCACCAGATCGGCATCTTTACCGGCCTGGAGTTCACCGTTATTCAGGTTCCAAAGCCTGGCCGGGGAACTGGAGATCATCGTGAATAATTCCGAATCAGTGACCTGGTGCAGGGACCGGGCCAGACGGAGATGATGCCATATATTCCAGTTTCCGGTTAATGTAGAATCCGTTCCGAATAACAATGGTGTATGGGTTTTCAAATCGGCAATCCGGGCATGCTTATTCAATAATACCCTGTTGGATTCCGGACACCAGATCAGTCCTTTGAATTTTTTTGCCTGGGAAACATTCATCGCCACGCCGTGCACCCCGACAAGATTTCGTTTCAACAGGTTGTACTTCAGCAGATGATCGATTTCAGCGGAGGATTGTTTGTCCGACCCCTCTCCCGTATGTATTACGCAATCTTTGTTTTTCAGCAGGGGATTATTCAACTTCCATTTCCATGCTTTTTCAAATTTCACAGAATGAAGGTTTTGCGGTTCCTGATAAATATTGATCATCGGATTTTCGATTTTCAACCTGGAACCGTGATTGACGACCGTGGTAACGCCCGCGAGCAGGTTTTTATAGATTCCCCAGTCCGTCCGCATATTTTGTGGAATCTTCATTACGGAATCAATTTGTTCCTTATATATTTTATGTATATGTAATCCCCACTCTGAATAATTCGTGTATTTTCTTTGACCCAGAATCGAAAAGCAATTAAAGTCAAGATGATCATGAGAATTGATGAGTCCGGGGAAAACAGTTGCACTGGTAAAATGAATCTGAAATGGATCGGACTGGTCCTTTTTACCCGTGTCCCGGATGGACATGATTTTTTCTCCCGCAACAGCGATATCAACGGAGTTACCCGAATTAACCGGCGTCACATTATTCAGCAGCATGGGTTTTTTTTAGATGTAAACCATATATGATGGGAATACCGATGAAACGATTATAGATTGAAAGCGCATTTTGTGATTCGTAATACGATCTCACCTGTTCATTCACATTGATTTCTTCCTGTCGTAATACCTTCAGGCCGTATCGGCTGAATATATTTTTTACTTTTTCCAGGGGATGAATATAATTCGTAACCGACATGAGCTGTCCACGATACCGGAAACTGCGCATAGCGCCATTTGCCAGCGAGTCCGGGTGAAAATCGGTGATAACCAGGTCGCCTCCTGCCTTCAACACCCTTGACCATGCAGCGATGGCTTCATCTATTTGTTCTATATGGGCGATGGTCAGGGTCGTAATCAGACAATCGACGTAGGAATCCGCTACAGTTTTCAGCAGGTTATCCTCAGTGAGCTGAAAAACGGCGTTCGGATATTTATGTTTGAGCTGCTGGAGCATGCCGGCAGATATGTCGAAACCCATGACCAGTGCGGGATTTTTTGCATAAATTTTTTCCCAGTGCCGGCCCGTGCCACAACCAATATCGGCGACTGTTTTATTTTTTAGGTCGATGGGTTCGATCAGGCCGGAAAAGATCTGTTCATCGAGATCGAGCATTAGATTACCAGGCTGTAAATCATATGATTCTGACCAGATATCATAGGCTTCTTTGGGAACCATTTCTGATGAACCGAAACTCAGTTTTTTAAGCAGGCACTTTATGGAAGAAATCATTTTTATGGCGGGTTGGCTAAAAATGGGGCTTTCCCCGTAAAATAGTACGGAATCTGCAGGAAATAGGTTGTATCTGGTGTTAAATGGAAACTTTTTTGCAACCGGCTGTCTGCATTTGTCGTATTTTCAAAATGGGGCTAATGGCCTCCGGGTTTTACTATGGACGGAATTATACTGGTTAATCCGAAAAGTGCCGTTGCCAAACACCGGGTGCCCAATTCCATTTTAAATATTGCGGCTTCGGTAGACGGAAAATATCCCTGGGTAATTGTGGATGGGAATCGCGAGGAAGATCCGATGTCCCGCATTATGCAATATCTGGAAACGGGCGATTTCGGATATGTCGGATTCACGGTAATGCCGGGTCCTCAGCTGAAACAGGCCATTCCTTTCTCAAAAACAATAAAAGAGTATTTTCCTGAGACCAGGATTATCTGGGGTGGTTATTTCCCAACCAATCAATTTAAGGTGGTACTTCATTCCGGTTATGTTGATTTTGTTATTAACGGACCTGGCGATCACAGTTTTCCAAAACTCATTCATGCCCTGGAAAAAAATGAACCCTTTGAGCTGATCAAAAACTTGATTTATACATCCGGCGACCGCATCATTAAAACGATAAAAGAAGACCTGATCGACCAGGATGGCTTGCCCGATCTTCCTTATGACAAACTCACGGAGTTTTACTCCATGGACAAGTACCTGGGAAAAACATATTTAGGCCAGAAAACCCTGGCTTACCATTCCAGTATCGGCTGCCCGTTCACCTGCTCCTTCTGTGCAGTTGTTCCTACCTATGAGGCCAGGTGGAAAGCAAAATCCGCCGAACGGGTATTTAAGGATATCAAATATATTAAAGACAAATGGGGAGCCGATGCCATTGAATTTCACGACAATAATTTTTTTGTTTCCGAAAAGCGCGTAGTTGAATTTGCAAAACTGATCTTACCGGAGAAAATGAGCTGGTGGGGCATGGCCAGGATCGACACCATGTCCAGATTCAAAGACTCCACCCTGGCGTTAATCCGGGACGCGGGGTGCAAAATTATTTTCTTCGGTGCGGAAAGTGGTAATGATGCCATCTTAAAACAGATGGACAAGGGAGGAACCCAAAATGGTGAGCAAATTGCAGAATTCGCAGGCAGGATGAAGAAATTCGATATCATTCCTGAATACTCCTTTGTATTGGGTACACCAGGCCCCACGCCTGCGGAAGTGGAAGCGCAGATAGACTTCGAGATCAAATTCATTAAAAAAATCAAACGAATCAATCCCGGAACTGAAATCGTATTGTACACCTATAGTCCGGTGGCTACCGAGGGCTCCGATCTGTACAACCAGGCGCTTGCCAAAGGATTTAAATTTCCTGAAAAACTGGAGGACTGGATCAGCCCGGCCTGGGAAAATTTTGACCTGCGGAAAAATCCCCTTACACCCTGGCTGACTCCTGCAATGATTGATAAGATAAAAAACTTTGAGACGGTCTTAAATGGTTATTACCCCACGGTAACCGATATCAGGTTAAGCAGGTTCAAAAGAAAAGCCATTCGCCTGGTAGCAGGGATACGATACAATATTAATATGCACCAGTATCCTTATGAAATAAAACTGTTACATAGAATGTGGAAATACCGCCAGCCGGAAATTCAGGGATTTTAATTTTTCCGATTTGAATGCAGTAAACGATATATCAACTGATTTGTCTGAATCTCCTGTTGTAAAGAGATTTCAAAAATTATATATTGCTATAAGGGAAAAAGAGTGCCGGCTGTACACTGATGAGCAGGTAGCCCAGTTGCCGTTTATTGAATCATCACATGTACATTCTACGGAGTGGAGAATCCGGAGACGGTCTGCCTCCAGATTATTGAACTATCTGGGAAAAAAGAAAAGGGAACTGACTATCCTGGAAACCGGTTGCGGCAATGGCTGGCTTAGCGGCAGACTGAGCGATATGGCCGGATCAAGTGTAACCGGCATAGATGTCAATGAATCGGAGTTAAACCAGGCAAAAAGGGTATTTGGAGACAGAACAAATATTCATTTCCTGATTGGAGATATTCGGGATGTACCATCGGATAAGAAATTTGACATCATTATTTTTGCTGCGTCCATTCAATATTTTCCATCTTTTCATCTGGTCGTTGCGAATGCTTTGTCCATTTTAAATCCGGGGGGTGAAATTCATATCCTGGATAGTCCGTTTTACCGGGTTACAGAAATTGAAGATGCGGAACGGCGGAGTGAAATCTATTACCGGTCGATCGGTTTTGGGGATATGGCCAAATTCTATTTTCATCATTCCGACGAGGCGCTGGACAACTATCATTACAAAATTTTGTATAATCCATTCAGGCCGGTAAACAGATTGCTCCGGCGAAAAGACCCCTTTCCGTGGATTTGTATAAAGGCTACATGACGATCCAATCACTATATCAGACCTATAGCCGGTTCCGCAGTTTACAGTCGGACCGGATCAGCAACCTGCCTATTGTTATTCTGATGCCACACAGTTCCTGCAATTGCAGGTGTGTGATGTGTGATATCTGGAAGGGGAACCACAACCTGAGGCAACTGGAGGAAGGGGATATTCGTGGCTTATTGGGATCTTTAAAAAAATTCCAGACAAAACAGGTGGTCATGTCGGGCGGGGAAGCCCTCCTGAATCCCGGGTTTTTCAGGTTTTGTGAAATGCTGAAGGAACAAGGGATAAAAATCAGTTTACTGTCTACCGGATTGACGATCAAAAAGCACGCAAGCGCACTGGTGCAATGGGTAGATGATATTATCGTTTCACTGGATGGTGATGGAACATTACACGATACCATCCGGAATATACCCGGGGCCTTTAATAAACTCAGAGTGGGAATTGAATCCATCCGGACACTCAGTCCCCGATTCAGGATAACCGGAAGGTGTGTGATTCAGCGGTATAATTTTAGAAATTGGCCTGCCATTATTCAGGCGGCTAAGGAAATCGGGCTGGATTCAATCAGTTTTCTGCCGGCTGACGTAAGTAGCTCTGCTTTTAACAGGGAAACCTTGTGGTCTGAGGACAGGCAACAGGAAATACGGTTAACGGAGACGGATCTGGGTGACCTGAAGATGATCATTGGTGAGATATTGGATCGTTTCGGAGAAGAATTCAATAGTCATTTCATTGCCGAATCTCCGGAGAAATTGCAAAAGATTTATTTTTATTATGCTGCATTTTATGGATACAATGAGTTTCCTTTTAAGAAATGCAATGCGCCGTGGGTATCAACGGTGATTGAAGCGGATGGAAGCGTCCGACCCTGTTTTTTT
>DATCAO010000418.1:0-2191 GCA_036512575.1 Puia sp. | reverse complement strand
GAAAATGGTGCCGCCGTTTGCAATCTCAAATCTTCCTTTCCGAACCTGGATGGCACCCGTAAAAGCACCTTTTTCATGGCCGAACAACTCATCTTCAATCAGTTCAGCGGGCATGGCGCCACAATTTATTTTAACAAAAGGCAATTCGCTTCGCAGGCTATGCCGGTGTATCAAATCAGCAAATAATTCCTTTCCCACGCCGGTTTCCCCTTCGAGTAAAACCGCTGCACTGGTAGACGCTACCTGCCTGGCCTTATGAATAACATATTTAATCGCCTCACTGGTCCCGATAATTTCTGCATCCATCCCATCTGCCGGCAATTCCCCCTTCAGCATCAGGTTTTCCTTTTCCAGTGAGGACTTTAAGTCCTGTATCTGTAAAATATACAGTTCCAGATCTGTAATATCAGTGCCTATAGTAAATACACTATCCAATTCACCCTTGTCATCTTTCAATGCCAGGTTATTCCAATTGAATGTTCTCTTTTCCCTCTTCCCGTTGATGATATCCGTTTTGTATTCCTGTGGGATGTCTTTTTCTTCAGTGAGCTGTTTTAATCTCGTAAGCAAATTTTCAGATACATCCGAAGGCAAAAAGAGGCTCCAGAACTTTCCAACAACTTCCGAAGCATGCTGGAATCCCAGAAATTTTATCCCATACGGATTGATATATATGATTCTGCCCTGCATATCAAATTGAACCATGATAACCCGCATGTTCTTCATGATGGCATCCCATCGCAAATTTTGGACGATCAGCAGGTTTTCAAGACCAATCTTTTCCCGCAGGTTCGACCGGAGGCGAATGCCCATGTACAGGATAAACGCTACCGGGAAAAGGTTGTTCGGATAAAACAATTTGGCATGGAACAGTTTGCCGAAATAATTGTCCGTAACGTGGTTCAGGATGGTCGGAATATAAATGAACAGATAAAGAATCATGATCACCACAAGCCAGTTTGCTTTTTGTTTTTCTCCTGATTTGTATTGATACCTGATTGCGAGCCAGCTATGAACCGGAACCAGTCCCATCGAAAGGCTGACCCCTAACATCCATAAAGGAGACATACTATTTTTGGTCGTAAAAAACATTGTCAGATAAGCAATCAAGTAAAGCGCGTCCATCAAAATGGGAAGCAATTTCTTCTTATAACCCGTATAATAAAATATGAACCAGGGTAATAAGCTTACATAAGAAAAATTAAATATTCTCTTGAATAATACAGTTCCCGCATAGGGGGCTTTGTCATTCAGTACAAAACCAACCGGGGGTACGAGGAAATAGAGAAAAATACACAGGGACATGATGGCAAATACAAGGTCTATTTTTTGACCGCCTTTACCCAGGGCGGTAAAAAGACTGATCGCACCCATGGCGAGGCAAATACCCGAAGACAGAATGGCTAAGGTCTGAAGAACAAATTCCATAGAAAAGGTCGATAAGGTTGACTAAATGTAGGTATCCTCTACAATTGCTTTCTATTTCTTCCCTTTTGGACATTAAGTATGCCCCGGCCTTTTGATGGCTGAACATTAACCAATGTGTTCCGCTCTTTTAAGTTTTGCATAGAGAGGCTGACAAAGATCACTTCGAGACTATTATGTAGAAAAAGTTTTTAATAAGGCGGGATAAATTCGAACTACAAAGGTAGTTCAAGCGAAATAAGTCAGCAATGAGAGTTGTCACTTGGTGCCATGATTTCAATCAACTTGGCCCTTTTATTCTATAACCGTTAGGATATTTCCAGTGCTTTTTCAAAGCCGGTGCGAGTTTTCACAAATTTGGAAGCGAATATTAAAATTCAGTTCGTTAATATCCAGGTCGCCGGATTTATATCTGGATTCTATAAACGACTTGGTATGCCGGTAAGAGGTTTCGTATCGCTGAAGTGTGCCAGCTGCATATTCCTTTCCTACCAGGGCTTTCATCTGATCATTGTGTTGCTGAAATATCTCCATCAGCATTCGCTTTTCGCGGTTGCCGGATTTTCCCATCATCACATCCTTGATATAGATTGGACTAATATCTTTATCAAGTTCAAGAAGTTTTCTTTTTGCTTCAAAAACCTTTTGTTGCAATGTGTCCAGATAGGAATTGAATTCAAGTGATCCCTCCTCCTTTATATTCATCCTGCCTGAAATTTTGTTCCACTTTTTCGACTCGCATTTCCTTTTAGTACTTATATCGCAG
>DATCAO010000417.1:0-2677 GCA_036512575.1 Puia sp. | reverse complement strand
CCCATATAGCTTTCCATCACACTCAGCAGATCATTCTGATTATACTCCTGCATTTTATACCAGTTAAACTGAATCAACAGCAGAGGTTTGGTAATAATGTCGGTGATATTGGTTGATTCATAAGGGTTTTCCCAGCCGCCGGTCTTCCGGTCGCGAATCTGGATGAGGAGCACGCCGCGGGTATTCTGCTGGATCCAGTCGTGGAACACATCTACGAAACGTATGCCCACCTGTTCGCCAAAATTGTCTCTGAACCCCGCATCCATTACGTCGATCACCGGTTCAGAAGGCAACCATACATTCGGCAGCACATAAGGGAAGGTAGCATTCATGCGCAGCGCTGTGAGCATGCGCACATTCATTGGATCCTGTTTATAAAAAAAACTGCCAAAGTCAACGGCATCGGGAGCGATGGTTTTGATTCGGTTGCTGTCGAAAACAGGTCGCATGAGAAAGCTAATGGGCTGGGTGCTGATCAGCATCGTACGACTGTCTCTGGTGACCACCGAACTGAAAAACATCAATGGAATTTGTGCGGACCTTTCTTCCGGTTCTATGTCACGGAACTGCCTGTCCAGAACACCTCCTGTATTGGTATTTAGTTTTTGCTCGAACGCATATCCGCGGTCTTTGATATACTCATAGCTGCCCACTTTAAATTTCTGCGCCGGCGAAAACAAGTCGCGTGCGACGAAGGAAGAAAAAAGCGGGTTGAGGAGATCCACCGAAATGGCGTCGGTGTACTTGTGGTCGTCCGGGTTGATGCTGCTGTCCTTAAAAGTTTTCAACCGCGACAATTCCCGGAAATAGGCAGCACCGAACATACCGCCGGAAGCGCCTGTTATCAAAAAGGTTTTATCCATCAGCCTGCCTCCGATTTCTTTGTCGAGTTTCTGGAGCACATTCATAGTAAAAGCTGCACTGCGACTACCTCCTCCGCTGGTGTTAATGATAAGCAGGATGGGTTTTTCTTCTTTTTGTTTTTTCTTCCAGTTTTCGAGAATGGTCAGCATGTGCGATTTATCCGCAGCCACTTTTTCAGGCGAACACATTTCTTCCAGGTGGGCCTGGGAATATTCCGGCCTGTCCGCACGATTGGTATAATTCAATCCATAGGCTTTGTTGGTCGGGTCAATGATTTCATACTTGTATAAAATATTGAGGAAAAAAAACAGGAGTACCAGGAATGGAATACTCCAGCTTTCCAGGAAATAAGAAAATGCACCGGAAACAGCCAGCAGGATGGAGAAGAAAAGGAATATGCTGGCAGCAGCAGGCAGCTGGAAATAGGGTTCATCCATGAAAAATCCCACCAGTACAAGGAAAAGAAATGCAATACAGATGGACAAAATGGCTGCGAAATGATGGCGGCTGAAAACGCGGTCGATGAATTCTTTGCTGTAATGCGAAACGTCCCTCACCTGTTTCACAGAGAGGGGGCCGCTCATATACCAATTCACCCGGATCAGCCGGCTGCTGTAAATCTGCGCGTCTTTCGAATTGAACTGCGATTTGAAAAGTTTCGGGTTGGCGATCAACGGCGTCATCTGGCGGATGATGGTCCGGTCGGCTCCAAAAAAATAAAGCAGGGAAAGACCGATCACGAGAAAAAAACCTGCGAGAAATCCTGCGATCAGCCATGCGATTTCACTGTTGGTCATCAATTCCTTTGAGCTGTCAAAATCTATGGCCTTGAAAAAATAATAGATCAGCAGTATGCCGGGGAGTATGAAATTATTAGTGCAAAACTTCAGAAACGGTCTTGTGGTCGTGGCCAGAAAACGGAAATGCCTGCTGAACAGGATAAAGGTTGTTACATTCCAACTCATGATAAAGGCTCCTGTTGCTGCACCGACGATGGCGCCGCTCAAAGCATTAACATGATCGAGATATTCAGGCGCCAGAAAAAGCGCATCGGCACCCACGGAATGCATAAAACCTCCGTGAATGGTGGAAAAAAGGATCAGCCAGAAAATCAGCAGCAACTGATATTTTTTCAGGTACAGCAATATCAGCTGGACGGGGAAAGAATAATAGACTGATTTCAGGTATACCATCATGCCTGCCGGATCTGCGGAAATTTAATTGTTAAAAAACCAGGCATCATCCCGCGATCCTTATCCTAACGGAAAGACCCCTTTAAAATTACTTCAAATATGGCCTTAACACATAGATCGCGTAAATCAGGCTGAAAAGAAGCATCATCCCATTGAGCTGGTGCAATAAAGCTATCCAGTCGAAAGCCACCCAACGGTTGGCGGTAATTCCGGGACTCGTAATTAATGCAAGAATGCCCAGGAGGATCTGTAAAACGGTCAGGCCCATCGGGAGCAGCAGGCGGGTTCTCTGATTGCGTATGATACCCGATCGAAAAAGGCGCACGGTCCACCCGAAGATGCCCAACCCGATCAGGTAAGCCAGGTTCCTGTGTATGAAGTGAATCATCATCGGATTCCCGATGAAGTTCAACATGAACGGAGACAATTTGAACAGGCTGGGAGGTACCCAGTCTCCATTGATAAGCGGCCAGCCGGGCGCCACAGCAGCCGCTTTGTTTCCCGCCATCAGGGCTCCATACAAAAGTTGGACAAAAACCAGCGCCAAAAGGCCAATAGAAAATCCCCTGATCCATTTCGCATTCCTGATGCGCGATACCGGGAATAATAATTTCAGTGAA
>DATCAO010000416.1:0-6335 GCA_036512575.1 Puia sp. | reverse complement strand
CCCTTCCATCAACCATCAACCATCAACCATCAACCATCAACCATCAACCATCAACCATCAACCATCAACCATCAACCATCAACCGTCAACCGTCAACCGTCAACCGTCAACCGTCAACCGTCAACCGTCAACCATAACACGGGACGCAAATTTAGTCGTAAATCTTGAATTGGAAGGTCGCGCAGGCGACGATCACTTGGGAATCTTCACCGATATATACTGGGCAGCGTATCCGCCGAAATATCCCAGGGCGTTGTTGGATACATTCGACAGCACAACCGTGGGCGACGAAAAAGGATTCCCGATACTCTGGTAATTGTATTCCATCGTGCGCCAGAAATCAAAAGTCGCTTTGTCGATGTTCGCCAGTTTGACCGTCACGGAATCTCCCCGGTTAAAGAAGGAATAATTGTTGATATCGATCGACTGATTCCGGTTTACACCCCGGTCCACCGTTACCGTATACACAGTGCCGTCGGTGATCTGATCGTCGAATACTGAATTGAGTCCCGGATAGAAGCGGTCATTATCGACCTGGGTATAGTAGCGTGTGTAGTTGCCGAGTCCCGGCGGATCCACCAAACGCGCTTTCACATTCACCAGCGGTGTATCGGCCGCGAGCGGCGCAGGCACCCACCATAAACTGTCGATGTATTTATTCATACCGGGAATCGTGGTCGTTGCTTTATATACCTGGCTGTCCACATCGATCTCCAGACTGTATGCCGTGTTGAATTCCCCTTTGAATTTCGGACCGGAATTGGAATCCCGCAAAGAATAATAATACAACTGCAATCCGGTGCTGTCGTCTTTGACTGTATATTCCTGCAGCTGGGCCGTTATCGACCCGTTCGATATCAGCACCCGGGCCCCGTGCACGAAGGAATTGCTCAGCACAGCGGCACTCAGCGTGTCGAAATAAGCCAGGCTGCGCGAGAGGCTGACCGTCGGATATTTTCCATTTTCAATCGATGCATCCACAACCAGTTCGGTACTGCTGGGATCCAGCTGAATCGTGATGTCCTTCTCGCAGGATATCAGGAAGCAGGAGAAAAAAAGACAGATGGTAAAATGGAAAATGTTACGGATCATGAATGAAAAAACTAAAAGGACTCGGGCCGTCGCAGGGGTTAATCCGGTCAGCATGTCATCAAATGAAAACGCTTCCGGGAATAACGAAGTTAGCAAGGCCCGCTAAAACAAAAAAGCCTCTGATAAAAACGAAGTGAGCAGGACCCTCGTAAAACAAAAAAGCTTCCCGTTTTAAAGGGAAGCTTTTATAGTCAATGTAAATATTAACCCAAATATGCTTTCAGCGCACTGCTGTACCGTGCTTTCTGTAAACGTTTGATCGCCCTTTCCTTGATCTGGCGGATGCGTTCCTTGGTCAGGTCGTATTTCTGTCCGATCTGTTCGATGGTGACACCGTTTTCTCCGTCCAGTCCGAAATACGCATTTACGATTTCTGCCTCACGCGGACTCAGGGATTTCAGTACACGGCGGATTTCAGCACGCAGGGAATCCTTCATCACATCGTCATCGGTATCGTCTCCGCCTTCCAGCAGATCGCCCATGGCCACGTCTTCAGCTTCGTGCACGGGGGCATCCAGTGAACTGTGACGGGTATTACTCTGGAAAATATTGTTGATTTCTGTTTCGCTCATTTCCAGCAACTCAGCCAGCTCCTCTGTACTTGGTTCACGTTCGTGTTCCTGTTCGAAAGCCATATAGGCTTTGTTGGCCTTATTATAGGTGCCGATCTTATTCTGTGGCAGGCGAACCAGGCGACCCTGTTCAGCCAAAGCCTGAAGAATAGACTGACGGATCCACCAAACCGCGTAAGAAATGAACTTAAAACCCTTGGTTTCATCGAAACGCTGGGCAGCCTTGATCAGCCCCAGGTTCCCTTCGTTGATCAGGTCACTGAGGGAAAGACCCTGGTGCTGGTATTGCTTGGCCACCGAAACCACGAAACGCAGGTTCGACTGAGCCAGCTTGTCCAACGCCTTCTGATCTCCCATCTTAATCCGTTGAGCAAGAATGGTTTCTTCCTCCGGGGTGATCATCGAGATCTTTGAAATTTCCTGTAAATACTTTTCTACCGCCTGCGAGTCGCGGTTGGTAATCTGTGTTGCAATTTTAAGTTGCCTCATAATGGGTAAAAATAATAGTGGACAAATGTCTTTGTCGGGTACAAATCAACGATATAACAATGTAAATGGCGGAAAAGTTGCTCAGGGTAAGATTAAATGTAATCCGCAGTGTACAGGCACGAAAGTAACACCCAATCGCCGAACTTCATAGCCTTTCGAAAACTAAAAAACATAATATTTGGTAAAACTAATTATTTAGTTATACATTTGAACTATCAACTAAAAACTTAGTTATGATAAAAAGCGTTACGTAGAAGGCAAAAGGCTCAAGGCGTAAGGCTAAAGGCAAAACGCTTAACGCAAATCATCCGTCAACCGTCATCCGTCATCCGTCAACCGTCATCCGTCAACCAAAAAAAATGAATGCACCTAAAACATTAACAAAGTCCGAAGAACAAGTAATGCAGGTCCTCTGGAAACTGGGAAAAGGGTTTTTAAAAGAAATCCTCGACGCCACAGCCCAGCCCAAGCCCCATTCCAATACCCTGGCCACCATCCTGAAAATCCTGGTCGACAAAGGATTCGTGGAGTATACCACCCATGGCCGCAACAACCTTTATAAACCGCTGATCTCCCAGGCCGAATATGGTAAAAAATCGGTCAACCAACTGATCAAGGGCTATTTCGAAGGCTCCCCCGCCCGACTGGTATCGCAGTTCATCAGCGACCAAAAACTCTCAGACGCCGAACTGGAACAATTGTTACTGCAAATTCAAAACGCTAAAAATAACCGCTCATGAGCCTGTTGATCTATATCATTAAAACGATTTTCATCTCGGGGGCCCTGCTCAGCTACTACTGGCTCTTCCTGCGGAACCGGCCCTTCCATGCCTTCAACCGCTTCTTCCTTCTGTCCATCCCCTTCCTGAGTTTGCTGATCCCGGCCTTTCATTTTGCACCGCCGGTTTTCTGGAATCCCGCAGCCGGCGATTCACCCATCCGACTGCTCGGCGTGGCCAGGGGATCATTGGAGGAAGCTGTGACCATCTATGCTTCCACAAAAAAAGGCATTGCCATCAGCTGGGAATCGGTTGCCGGATGGATTTCGGTTGGCATCAGCATCTGCCTGGCGGTTGGATTCATCAGGTCCATCTTCTATCTCCGCTCACTAAGAAAACAAAACCCCGGTTTACCACTATCCGGGGCCACGCTCTATTTTGTATCAGAAAAAGGCACGCCGTTTTCATTTTTTAAATCCATTTTCTGGGGTCGGGAAATGGAACTGACCAGCACAGAAAGTCAGCAGATTCTCCGCCACGAGTTGTTTCATGTGCAACAACAACACTCCCTGGACATCTTAGTGATGGAAATCTATTCCATCTGCATGTGGTTTAATCCCTTTCTGCACATCATCCGTTTCGAACTCAAAGCCATTCATGAATATGCAGCCGACGTATACGCCATGGAAAATACTGACGAGTATGCCTATGCGAAACTGCTGTTGTTGAATATTCCCCGGGGCCCTGTTTCTCTTGTCCATCCATTTTTTAAAAACCAGATTAAAAGAAGAATCACCATGATCACAAAAAATAACAAAAACAGAAAAACACTGGTGGGACGATTCATGATCCTCCCCCTGGTTACGATTTTTATCTGCCTGTTTTCTTTTAAACAGCAAACCAACCTCACCCACTTAGCGCCCACAACCCTACGCGTCGTGATCGATCCCGGCCATGGCGGCGTGTTCAACGGAACCACTTTCAACGGCAACTATGAAAAAAATATCACGCTGAGCATTGCCAAAAAAATCCAGGCCCTGTCCAAAGACTATCACGTGGACGTGATCATGACCAGGGAAAATGATGAAGACCTCGCCGGAAATAATCTGGATGCCTCCCTGAAATACCGTGTTGATCTGGCATCAGTAAAAAACGCAGATCTTTTTGTTTCGATTCACGTAAACGCAACGCGTGAAGCAGGTCCGCAGGATCAACATTCAGGGTTTGAAATCTATGTGCCTGACAATAGCAACAAATTCCACGCGGGATCGGTGAAACTTGCATCCACCATCACAGATTTTATCAAACCCGATTATACCATCGCATCCGAATTAAAGGAATATGCCCACAAGGTCCGGGTGCTCGACCAGGCAACGGTTCCTGCCATCCTGATTGAATGCGGTTATATTACCAATACCTCAGACCTGTCCTGGATTCAGGACGCAAAGAATCAGGAAAAAATTGCCCGGGATATTCTCGAAGGCATTCAGAAATATGGTCAGTACGCTACGACATATAATACCGTACCGCATGCAAATCAGGCAGCAAACGAAAATATAACGGTTGCTGCAAATGCAGTTACCCAACAAAATCAGGAGGTCAGCCAGTCAGAGCAGGTCAAACAACAACAGCAGGCAAAAGACGCGCAAGAGCTAAACCAGTCAGAGCAGGTCAAAGAAATGCAGCGGACAAAAGATGCACAAGAAGTAAACCAATCGCATCCGGCTCACGCTGTTGACTCATCTTCCCCCGTTAGAAAAGTGGAAGTCGAAGCGCAATATCCGGGCGGAAACAATGCCTGGGTGCAATACCTGATTAAAAAATCGGTTTACCCGGCTGATGCTGAAAAGAAAGAAATGCAGGGAGACGTGCAGGTGGAATTTGTAGTGAACACCAACGGCAAAATATCCGAAGTCCGCGCGATCAGCGGGCCAGAAGTATTCCGTGCCGAATCCGTTCGCCTGATTAAAGAAAGCGGAAAATGGATCCCCGCCATGGACAAAGGAAAAAAGGTGGCGTCGTATAAGATTCAGCCGATTAATTATAGACTTCAAGAACATTAGAAATTATTAATTATCAATTATTAAATATTAACGCTGATTTGCAGCGGAGAAATTACAATTGACAAAAAGAACGTTGGTCAGTCGAATTCCCCGCTAATGACTAATAATTAATAATTGATAATTAATATCCAATCCTGTTCCCCGCAACATCAATTACCAGCTCTTTCATGTCCGAAGCTTCCACGTGGCCAATGATTTGCGCATCCATATGAAAGGCCTTCACCTGGTCGATGATGGCCCCTGCTGCTGAAGCATCCGTATAGATCTCCAGCCGCTGCCCCATGTTAAAGACCTGGTACATCTCACGGTCATCCGCACCCGAAGACTGGCGGATCAGGTCGAAGATAACGGGTGGCTTAAATAAATGGTCCTTGACGATCCGCATCGGGCCGGGCAGGTATTTCAGGCATTTGGTCTGACCGCCGCCACTGCTGTGGATCATACCGTGTATTTGGTTAAACTGGGTCTCCAGTAAATCCTTCACCACGGGTGCATAGGTCCGCGTCGGACTCAACAGGAGTTTACCGGCGGGAAAGGTTTCGCCGGTTTCTGTTTTTATGGGATCCAAAAGTTTATGCACACCGGTATAGATCACGTCCTTGTCCAACATCGGTTCCACCGTTTCCGGGTAATGGTGACCGTAAGAAGATTCCAGCACGTCGTGCCGCGCACTGGTGAGTCCGTTGCTGCCGATGCCGCTGTTGTACACTTTTTCATAAATCGATTTACCGCTGCTTGATATTCCGACAATCACATCGCCGGCAGTAATTTTTTCATTGGTGATGATGCCCGACTTCGGCCAGCGCGCTGTCATCGTCCCGTTCACCGCAATGGTGCGCACCAGGTCACCAACGTCGGCCGTTTCGCCACCCATGAATGTGATGGTTACACCATAGGTTTTCAGTTCGTCGAAAAACTCCTGTGTGCCCTCGATCACGGCCTGCAACACCTCGCCCGGTATCCTGGACTTGTTCCGGTCGATCGTGGATGAAAACAGTAGGTTATTATAAATGCCCACGCAGAGCAGGTCGTCGAGGTTCATGGCCACAGCGTCCCGCGCGATATCCTTCCAGACGGACAGGTCGCCGGTTTCCTTCCAGTAGAGATAAGCCAGTATGCTCTTGGTGCCCGCCCCATCTGCATGCATGAGATTGATCCAGTCTGCATCCCCACCAAGGTAATCCTCGTATACTTTACAGAATGCAAAAGGATAAAGCCCCTTGTCTAAACGGGCCGTTGCCTGGTGCACTTCTTCTTTCTGGGCCGATACACCGCGTCTGGAATACAGGGACATAGAAAACCTGGGTTTTATTCAGGCGCAAAGCTAATCGAATCGATCCTGCCTGTACACGAAAAGCATAAATTTTAATTCATACGATTCGATTTTATACATTCGCAGC
>DATCAO010000415.1:0-4315 GCA_036512575.1 Puia sp. | reverse complement strand
TTTGATTTCAGCCGTTATGAATTCGTCGATCAGGAAAACATGTTTCGAAAGTTCTTTGGCGGCAGCAAATTGTTCATCATCTGCCAGGTCAACGTATTCGTCGCGGAAAGTCAGGATCGCACTGGGCTCAATACCCAGGAGGGGGTGTTCTTCGTTCACCAGGTTTTTCAGCAGGGAAATATTCCTGTTGGCGATTTTTTTAGCTGCCCTCAATAATCCTTTCGATAACCAGGCGCGGCCACTCTCTTCATGTTGCGGTATCACCACTTCATAACCCAGTTTTTCCAAAAGTAAAATGGCCTTGATGCCTGTATCCGCATCGTTATAATTGGTGAATTCATCGCAGAATAAAAAAACTTTGCGGTTTACATTTTTACTTTTTCCTTTTACATGTTTGTCATACCATTTTCGTAAAGGCAAACGGGACAACCTGGGCATGGAACGCTTTACCGCAAACCCGGCAAAACGTTTGATGAGGCCGCCGGTCACTGGATTTGTCACAAGAAAATTATACAAACCAGGTGCCATAGAACCCAATTGTGCCGACCTGTTGAAGCGGGCAATCAGCCGGGACCGGAACGGAACGCCATGTACATCGTGGTACTGCTGAAGAAATTCTGCCTTGAGTTTGGCTACGTCTACATTGGAAGGACATTCCGATTTGCATCCTTTGCAGCTGAGGCAAAGGTCCATGACCTCATAAATTTCCTGGTGATCAAAGCGATTGAGTTTTTCTGAGTTGGTGAGAAATTCCCTGAGGATATTCGCGCGGGCCCGCGTCGTATCCTTTTCGTTTTTTGTTGCCATATAAGAAGGACACATCGTTCCACCTGACAATTGTGTTTTCCGGCAGTCCCCTGAACCATTGCATTGTTCAGCATGCTGAAGAATATCCTGGTTATAGTAACGAAAAATAGTGTTGAAGACCGGCGTTTTCTGACCGGGCGTGTACCGGAGCATGGTATTCATAGGCGGCGTGTCAACAATTTTATTCGGATTGAAGATATGCCGGGGGTCCCAGCTGTTCTTGATTTGTTTAAACAATTCGTAGTTGTGGCTGCCAACCATCTGCTGAATAAATTCTCCGCGAAGCCTCCCGTCACCATGTTCGCCGCTGAGCGAACCCTGGTATTTTTTTACCAGTCCGGCAATATCCGTTGCGATGGTACGGAACATCTTGTTGCCTTCTTCCGTTTTCAGGTTGATGATGGGCCGAAGATGTATCTCCCCCGAGCCGGCATGGGCATAGTGAACGGAATGAAGGTGATGTTTTTTCAGCAGCTCGTTGAATTCGGCGATATAGGCAGGAAGGTCATGAACGTCCACTGCAGTGTCTTCCACCACGGGAACCGGTTTCTTATCACCCGGCATATTGCCGAGCAGGCCCAGTCCCGCTTTTCGGAGCGACCAGATTTTACCCGTGTCTTCCCCAAACAGAAGTGGGAAATGATAACCAAGCCCTGCAGCCTTCAGATCATCCACTAAGGGGCCCACTATTTTTTCTATTTCCTCACGCGTGTTTCTTTTGAATTCAATAACCAGGATCGCTCCGGGGTCGCCCTGCACAAAAAAGCGGTTCTTGTTTTGCTCGATATTGTCCTTCGTGCATTCCAGGATATAATGATCGATCAGTTCGCTGGCGCTGGGTTTATATTTCAATGCGACCAGGTTCGCCCTCAGGGATTCATCAATGCTTTTGAAATGCACACACAACAGGCCTGTTTCTTTCGGAGGAAGCGGCACCAGGTTGAGTTTAATCTCAGTAATAAAAGCGAGGGTACCTTCAGAGCCGGCAATCAGTTTGCAGAAATTGAAATCGGGACCACCCGCAGTAAACGGAGCCATGTCCACCAGGATATCCAGCGCATATCCGGTATTTCTCCTTTCAATGGATTTCCTTGGGAATTCCTTCCGTATGCCCTGCTGGTTATCGAAATTTCCCAATAGCGAGCGTATAGTCTTATACATGTTGGCTTCCAGGTTATCACCTTCACATTTCTGGTGGAATGTGTCCAGGTCTACCGGATGAAAACTGGCCTCGCTTCCGTCACTGAGCAGGGCTTTTATTTCTAAGAGGTGCTCCCGGGTGCTGCCGTAAACGACAGAGTTCGAACCGCAGGAATTATTTCCCACCATGCCACCCATCATAGCGCGGTTGGCAGTGGACGTTTCAGGACCGAATAATAATCCGTGTGGTTTTAGGAAAAGATTCAGTTCGTCGCGGATCACTCCGGGCTGCACACGCACCCAGTTCTCTGATTTATTGAATTCAATGATTTTTGTAAAATATTTGGAAACATCCACGACTATGCCCTTTCCAACTACCTGACCGGCCAGTGAGGTTCCGGCTGTGCGGGGAATCAGGGATGTCTGGTTATCGCGTGCGAAGCTTATGAGTTTTTTCAGGTCTGCCTGCGACTTGGGAACAGCGACCGCCAGGGGGATCTCCCGGTAAGCGGATGCATCGGTTGCGTAAAGGATGCGGGTCGTTTCATCAGTAAAAAAATCTCCTTCGAGATCTGCGGACAAAAGATTCAGCTGTTGCGTCATGTGGAAAAATGGAATGCAAATTTATGAAACTTGAGCCATTGTAGGTTGACCGTTGACCGTTGGCCCTTGACCGTTAAGCTTTAAGCTTTAAGCCTCAGGCTTCAGGCCTTACGCCTTAGGCTTTTTTTCAAGCTGCTTTATTCCGTATTTTCATATCCTTATGTATAGTTTGAAAAATAAAACGGCCATCGTTACGGGTGGCGGCAGCGGAATCGGGAAATCCATTTGCCTGTTGTTTGCCCAACAAGGCGCGCGGGTATTCATCCTGGACCTGGATGAAAAAGGTTCAGCAGCTACAGTGGAGCAAATAAAAAAAAATGGTGGAACCGCTGGCCATATTCTTTGTTCAGTCGATCAGGAAACAGCAGTACATTCTGCGATCGAAACCATTCTTCAGTCGGGCATTCCGGATATTCTCGTCAACAACGCAGGGATTTCGCATATTGGTAATGTGGAAACAACAAGTGCCGCAGATTTTGAAAAATTATTTGCCGTGAATGTAAAAGGCGTATACCATCTGGTGAAAACCTGTATTCCGCATATGAAAGCCAGGGGTGGTGTAATTCTCAACATGTCGTCGATTGCTGCCCTGGTGGGTCTTTCTGATCGTTTTGCCTACAGCATGACGAAGGGTGCAGTATCTGCCATGACACTTTCGATCGCAAAAGATTATATCCGTTATAATATCCGGTGTAATTCCATTTCACCCGCCAGGGTGCATACGCCGTTTGTCGATGGATTTATTGCAAAAAACTATCCGGGACTCGAAGACGAAATGTTTAAAAAATTATCAGCTGGTCAGCCGATTGGGAGGATGGCGAAACCGGAGGAAGTTGCCGCACTGGCATTATATCTGTGCTCCGACGAAGCTTCTTTTATTACAGGAACAGATTATCCGATCGATGGAGGATTCGTCAGGCTGAATAGTTGATTCATCTCCTGGGCCGATAGCCGCCGCTGTTATTATCCCGGCTATCCCTTGGTTTTTCTTCTGCCTCACGCACTACCAGCTCCTTACCTCCGCGTAACCTCGCACCATTCAGCGCATCGATGGCTTCTTTCGCTTCCAGTGCAGCACTCATTTCGAGGAACCCAAAGCCCCTGCTTTTACGGGTTTCACGATCGATGGCTACCTTGGCTGAGACCACTTCGCCATAGAGTTCGAACATTTCTTTCAGATCTGTATCATCAAAATCATACGGGAGACCGGCAACAAAAAGTTTCATGTTGATCTAATAAGACCCAAATCTAGTTTATTCCATCAGGAACCAAGGGCTTTTTTTCCAAAAATCCCTCCCGTTGGTTTTCGTAAAGACCCTGTTAACGGATGCCCGGAACCAGGTAATCCAGGCTGTCTCCCCTGAAATCATGCATGCGATAGACAATAAAATTCCTGACTCGGGTCCCGCTCCTGAATTGCGGTATCAGCAGGGAATCTTCAGTAAATGCAAAATCCTTTCTCAGGGCAGGATCCGGCGGGCCATAATAATTACTGGGATAAATAAAATAGGCATCGGATCCCGGGACCATGCGGGAACCCCGCTGATTCAGCCAGGCAAAATGGTGTATATTATTCAGCGGACCGAAAACGAGCAGGTTGTGATGATAAGGTCTGCAGAGATAGTGATTCAGGTGACCTGCCGGAAACCAGTAGTCGGCCAGGATGAAAGCACCGGGTTTCATTTTCCCCGTTTTGATGTCACTAAGATAAATGGATTCAAATTGAGGGGCGAGCAATTTCCAGCCGGTCATGTCCAGGGTGGGG